>JAFQAU010000211.1 GCA_017399885.1 Lachnospiraceae bacterium | reverse complement strand
GTAGTGCTGTGAGTAGTTAGGTGCAAGAGAAAAGAGGTAATCTGTCAGTTCTGCTGAGGTTATGGTGTTAATATATCTATTACCCCATTTAGGCTGTATTTGTGCCCTGTAAATGCTTTCATATCCTCTAACAGTAGACCATTCTCTATCTTTGGTGACCTGCTTATACATAAACTCATCATAGACTTGGTCAACTGTCATTTTCTTCTGACCTTTTAGAGCAGTTTGAGGGTTTTCATTGTATTCAGCCAGAAGGTTTGCTCTTGCCTGTCTGGCCTCAGCCTGTGTATTGAAACCACCCCTTTCAATGTTTTTCCATTCCCCAGTTAATTCATCTTTGATGTTAATTCTGAAAGAGTATTTGTTACCTCTTTTTCTGATACCTTCAGCCATAAAAATATCCTCCTTTGAAATGTATACTTCAAAAATTATTCATCTTCTTTCACCAATGGGTTCAGCAGCAGATTTAATGCAAATCTGATACCTTGAGCATGAGCATAAGCCAGTTCAATAGCAAGTACCCTATTCTGTGCTGTGAGATAGTTGTCAAAGAATACATTGCCCATAGCAGAAATGGTTTGTTCCTCATATACAGCCAATTCTTTTTTGGCCTGTAAGAGTGCTGCAGTTTTAGGTGTGCTTTGCTCAATAGGGTGGTAGCCATTGAGGTATAAGTCCTCTAAAAAGTCCATTTGAAACACCAGCCTTTCTTAATTTTGGTCACAGTGTAACTCTTCAGACAATAGGAGCCAAGTGACAAAATGGAGACATTTCTTAATCTGGAGAAGGGCAGAATGACAAGGTGCAGGAGAAAAACAGGGGGAACTCCCGCCTTTTTCATGGGGAACTCCCACCCTGAAAAATGCTGAAATGCAGCAGTGATGGGTGTTGAGGGTGTTTTTTAAGTGTTGTAATATAAAGTTAATATATATGAGTGCTACGCACTCATATATATATCTTGACTTTAAAAGATTATGGATAGGTCATTAGACCTATCCATACAATGTTATCTTAAAAAAATATAAATATTCATTTTCTAAAACCCCAGGTGGTTATGCTTGATTTTGATGGGGTTTGATTGGGGCTTGATTTACCTATGGTTTGCCTAGTTGACCAGATTTCTCTTCCAGCATCAATAGTGTCATTTCTCATGTTTACATGACATTTTTGACCATTCTTTATTTTCTTCCCACAATGACAGCACAAAACCCCATTCAAAAAAATTAGTCAGCATTAGCATTAAAAAACCCTTGCCAATACTGACTTTTCCAATTCCCCACGTATTAATTTTTTCATATTTTTTGCATCTAATTAAGTGTCCATGACTTTGTCATGGTCTTTGTCTAGTTATTTGTAATTTTTCTGCATTTTTATTTTTTCAAGGTTCTATGATTTATCCTTTTCAAGTTTTGGTATATACACATGATTTCTCAAGGCATTTTCCACAATTGCTGGTGATAACTGAATGTATTTAGCAGAAGTAGCCACTGACCCATGCTGCAAAAGGGTTCTGACCAATTCCAAGTTGAAATTATTATCATTGTATATAGTAGTAGCAAAAAACTTTCTAAAACTGTGACTTGATACATTTTTGTATCCTAAATAATCTGCTGTTTTCTTCAAATGTTTGCTGACAGCCCTTTTAGAGATTGGAAACAGCAATCTATCTGGTCTTATCCCTTCTTCCAAAGCATAGGCCTGTAAGAAGTTCACTACTTCTGGTGCTATGGTAAAGTTTCTATGTTTATTGGTCTTTTCCTCAATGATATTAAAATGGTATCTGCCACCCTCATACACAATGCTTTTTAATGTAAGATTTAACACATCACCAAGTCTTAAACCTGTATTTGCAATGGTGATACAGATTGCACAAATACGAGGATTTGGTCTTGTAATGACACCATTATGTTCAAATCCATACATCATGGTTTCTATGAACTTTTCATATTCTTCTTTATCCAATGGTCTTGTTTTTTTATTCATGAAAACACCTTCTTTTCTTATTAAAGTTCTAATAACCCTTTGGGTTAAGTGCCTTTATTTTTGTTTTTTAAGGGGTGGGTTCGCAGAACCCTATTCTGTTAAGGGGAGTACCTAACAGTGACACTTTTAGGTACTCCATTTTTTTAAGTTATTTTTGTATGTATACTTTCATTTATTTTCTTATTTTGAATGTATACTTTCATTTTCTTGGGGATGTAAAAAGGTGCTGCAGCACCTTTTTACTGCATTAAATCTGTTTCCAACAGCACTTTTGCAAGTTCAGTAATGTAGGCATACATTTGTGCTGTTTCAAGATTATATAACATATCTTTTTCTTCTAAATATTGATATGTAAACTCTGGTCCAAG
>JAFQAU010000025.1 GCA_017399885.1 Lachnospiraceae bacterium | reverse complement strand
TGTAAAGGGTGCTGTCAACCATCCTGTGATGTAACGCCACTTTAGGTAGCAATACCTATTGGGGTTAAAGGTCGGAGGAGTAATCCGTTACTACGACTGGGCAGTTACAAGCCCACTACCTTTAGGTGGTGGGTAGTTGACTAAAGAGTTACTAGACAAAGGTGGAGCGGTGAATTTAATCACCAGACCCCGTCGTTTTGGAAAAACGCTTGCACTTAGTATGTTAAGAGCATTTTTTGAGAAAGATACTGATTTGCAAGGTAATGTGACCGACAATCGTCATTTTTTTACGGGGAAGAAAATTATGGAGGCAGGAGAGAATTATACTGGTCATATGGGGCAGTATCCGGTCATTTCCCTTTCTTTAAAATCAGCGAAGCAGCCTAACTTTGAGATGGCATATGGGCAGTTGGTGGAAGAAATTTTAAGAGAATTTGAAAGACATGAATATGTTTTGATTGGAGATAAACTGTCAGAAAGAGCCATTGAAACTTATAGAAAAATTATAGCAGGCAAAGCAGGGGGTAATCTTGGAATTTAAAATTGGAAAGAAACGACCGGATTTAATGAAAAAAGCAGAAGAAGTCTTGCAGCAGATCATGGAAAAACGGTACGATACACCTTTTATTGAAGAGGAATACGAACAGTGTATCCACATAGGAATTGGTTTTGTAAGAAAGATGTGCAGAGTAAAGTGTGAAACGGTAAGGTATGAGTTGTAAAGAATGTACTAGTTCATATGTGTAAAATTTTATAAAGCAGTCACATATAGGTCCTGATATGCTCCCTGTGTGTGGCTGTTTTTTTATAGGAAAGTTCGTCCTATAAAAAAACCGCTCCACTTTGTTTCGCATTTGATTGGGTGTTTATCCATTTCTGTAACAATTTAGCTAGAGGTTTCAGTGTTACAGAAGTAGGCTGCGTACATGTGAAAAACCCTTATTTTTCAAGGATGCTACCAAGAGTAGCATTGATTTTATGGGGATGTAAACATATGTTGGTGGTTGCTATTTACAGCCATAGATAGAATGTGACTATCAAATCAATTCACAACTATGGAGGTAGGATATGGCTGTAAAGAAGAATGTTATTATTTCGGCAAAGAATTTAAAGAAAGAGTTCAATATGGGTGAAACCAAACAAACAATTTTTGAAGATTTAAATCTTAATATTTATAAGGGAGATTTCACTGTTATCATGGGTTCTTCAGGAGCAGGTAAATCAACGCTTATGTATTCTCTATCGGGAATGGATAGACCAACAGATGGAAGCATCGTTTTCGCAGATAAAGAAATTACAAAATATAATGATGACCAGTTGGCTATATTTAGAAGAAAAAACTGTGGATTTGTATTCCAGCAAATCTATCTATTAGAAAAAATGAGTTTAATGGATAATGTACTCACAGCAGGTGTACTTTGTGAAAGTGACAAAAGAGCAGTTGTAAAACGAGCAAGAGAATTATTTGAACTTGTAAATATTCCGGAAATAACACAGAAAAAGTTTTCTACACAGGTTTCCGGTGGTGAGGCACAAAGAGCGGGGATTGTTAGAGCGGTAATCAATAATCCTGCAGTTGTTTTTGCGGATGAACCAACAGGTGCCCTAAACTCACATAATTCAGATGCAGTATTAAATGTATTTACTAAATTACATAAGGAAGGGCAAAGTATTATTATGGTAACACATGATAAAAAAACAGCTCTTCGTGGAAACAGGATTTTGTATTTTAAAGACGGACAGATATTTGGAGAATGTAATTTGAAAGATTTCAGTGAAGCAGATAGTGAAAGAGAAAAGAAACTGGACGACTTTTTAGATGAAATGGGGTGGTAATGTGAACAAGATAAAATCACAGATTATTCATAACTTAAAAAAAGATAAAGGGGCGTATATATCTTTTGGAATTGTTATTTTATTTACTGCGCTTATGCTTAATTTGGCTTTTGTATTGGTATTTCAAGTAGATAATGCATATAATGAGAAGTTTACAAAATTAAACACAGCAACAATGAACATTTGTATTTCTAAGATGCAGGATATAGATCAATTAAGCCAGGATTTAGAAGAAATAGAAGGGGTGGGTAAAGTAGAGTCCAGAGAGGCTGTATTTTTAGAAACAGTGGTGAAGGATTTTAGAAATACAGACTTTTCTATGAACACAGTATTTTATAATATGAACGAAACACGAAGTGTAAATAAATTGGAAATAAAGGAAGAAAATGAAATAATATCAGAACAATCCATTTATATTCCTTTGTATGTGGCAAGCTTTGGTGAATTTGAACTTAATGAAGAAATAATTTATGAAGTGGGTGGAGAGAAAAATTCTTTTCAAGTGTCTGGTGTTTTAGAAGAAATGCAATATGGTAACTATGGAAAAGGATTGATGGGAGCATATCTTCCAGAGGAGACATACCGAGAATTTGCCAAAAAATATGCAAACAATATTGTGGTGGAATATTCCATTATGACAGATGGAAGCAGGGAGTTGATTGACGTACAAAATAAAGTAAGCAGTTTATTAGGCGATAAAGGGATTGTAATGCTGACAAATTGTGATAGTGTTTCTACAAAAAGCGCACGAACAATGGTATGCAATTTATTAATTCTTATTTTGATAGTGTTTGCTCTTGTAATTTTGTTGGTGAGTGTATTTTTGTGTAAGTTCCGTATTAGTAATTCTATTGAAGCAGATATGATTAACATGGGTGTTTTAAAGGCCATAGGTTATACTGGGAATATGATAATTGCAGGTATGGTATTGCCTTATGTTATAGTTACAGTGGCAGCAGCCTTACTAGGGATTATAGTTTCTTATCAGGTTCTTCCCATTCTTTCACAGATGCTTACATTGCAGGCAGGATTTTCCTTTACGTTGACATTTGATGTAAAGAGCCTTATGTGTGTGGAAGTGCTTCTTGCATGTATTGTGATTGTATTTACCTATACAAGTGCAAAACGTATCAAAAAATTACAGCCCATTCATGCAATTAGGGGAAATGGGGACACGAAAAGAATTAGAAGAAATTATTTTCCTTTATCAGAAACTCTGGGAAAAACACAAATACTTCTTATTTTGAAGCAGATGTTCGCATGTGGAAAGCAGAATCTATTACTGTTTGGAGTATCCTTTGTATTGACAATATTAGTAGCATTTGCAAGTACACTGTTTTATAATGTTATTGTGGAGCCAAATAACTTTATATCCACATTGTCAGAAGAAATGCCGGAAATAGTATTTTATCCGAAAAAAGAACAGGAAGATCTGTTTTTAGAGAAATTGCAAAGTAATTCCAAGATAGAAAATGTATTAAAATACACTACAGGAACGGTATATATTAACGATGAGCTGGTTACATCCTTTGTATGTGAGGATTTTAGTAAAGTATCTAACGATTTGTGTTATATAGGAGAAAATCCTAAGGAAAAGGGTGAGATTGCACTTGGAAGTGCATTTGAAGAAAAATATAATTTGGGCGATAAAATAGAGATAGAGAATGGAGATATTTCCTGTATATATGAGGTGACGGGGTTCGTACAAAGTGTGAACTACCAAGGGAATATTTGTGAATTTACCATAGAAGGGTATGAAGCACTAAGTGCAGAAGATATGGTACCTTCCCTATATGTATATTTACAGGATAAATCCCAAACAGAGCAGGTCATGGAAGAAATAGAAGAAGGTTATGGTTCTATGATTGAAAGCGCAAACAATTATCAGAAAATGACAAAAACTACGCAGGAAATGTATGCAGGGATCACATCCATTGTTATTATTGTAATTTTTATATTAACAATCTTAATCGTATTGTTTATTTTATATATTGTAATAAAATCTTTATTAGTGCAGAGAAAGCAGGAATTAGGTATTTATAAAGCCATGGGATATTCAAACTGGCAATTGATGGTGCAAATGGCAGGTAGTTTTTTACCGGCATCTGTTATAGCAGTATTGTTATCATCCGCATTGGGAATTGTTTACATGCCACAAATGAATCAATTTATCTTTCAGACCGTAGGCGCAATGAAGAACAATATGGAAGTATCCTTTGTATTTTTGATGGTTTTTGCATTCATACAGATAATGATTCATTTCACAATTAGCATTTGTTTAACCATGCCCATTAAAAAAATATCAGCGTATGCTTTAATAAAAGAATAGGAGGAATTTATATGGATTTTGGGGATAGATTAAAACAAATAAGACTGAAACAGGGATTGTCACAGGAGCAATTGGCAGAAAAAATAGGAGTATCCAGACAGGCAATTACTAAGTGGGAAACCAATAGGGGATTACCTGATGTGGAAAATATGATTATTTTAGCGGAAATATTCAAATTGACTTTAGACGAATTAGTGTTACAGGGGAAATTATCTCAAGAAAAAAAAGAAGAGAACTATGAGAGTGAGACAGTTTATGATATTGATTGTGACAAGCATTTTGATATCCGGATAGGAAGTGCCAGAAAAATGCGTATTTGCTCATGTGAAGATGAGAAAATACATGTAAAGCTACAGTCTGATACTTTGGAAAATTTGAATTCTTTATATAAAGTGAAAATAGACGAAAAGAAGAAACGATTGGATATCGTTTGTGAAAATAAAAAGGTGATTAGTCAGTTCCAGGCGGGAAATTCTCTTGATATTGTTATTATGTTACCTAAGGGTTACACCGAACATTGTGAAATAGAAGCAACAGTAAAGGAGCTTTACATAGAGGATTTGAAAATGAAGCGTTTAGAATATGATGGAGATGCCGATTTTGTTTATGTAAAGGATACAGAGGGTAGCTTAGAATTTACAGGAAAAACGGATTATGACATAACCATAGATGGTATTTGTACACAATTAGATGTAAATCAATGGAGCGCAAAGACCTTGGTTCATGTAGCGGACATAAGTAAATATACAGTTATAAATAAGGGAAGAAAATGTAAGGTTTACTATGAGGAAGATGGGGTTACATGTGAAAAAACATCTGATGTAAATGGAGAAAATATCCTAAGTATTTCCGGTATTCATTCAGAGATGATAATAAGTAATAGTTAAGAGCTTTCATGAATGAAAGGTAACAGTTCAGTCTGGGGCTGAACTGTTACCGATTTTGTCTCTTTGACGAAACGGTTACCAGACTTCTAATAAATTGTTCTTCTATGTCTAATACTTCTTTTGTCCAAAATTCTCTTCCACCATGGTGTGCACCAATAACCTGATAAAATGTTGCTTTTTTTTGGGCATTTTGCAAGGCATCAAATAATTCACAGCTCTGCCCAAAAGGAACTAATTCATCATTGGTTCCATGAAACATTAAAATTGGTGGAAGCTCTCTGTCTTTTTGCACGTAATTTGCAATAACCGTAGGTTTTACCAGCTCAGGATGGTCTAATATACTTTTATTCCCAATCTCGCAGCCTTCTGGACTATCAGGGGTACGATGATCTTGAGAAGAAGGTTCCTCATTCATGGTTGCAAAATTCGTAGGACCATACAGAACGGCATCAAGTGCTTGGGCAGGAAAAATTGCACATTCAGAGCCACGATATTCTAACGCAGCCACAACAAATTCTCTCTAGATACATTTAATGGTTCCATATTATGCTCCTTTCTTCATGTTAAAAAATTATATTCCTTCATTATAAAACGCACATGCCTACTATGTAGGTGTCATGGCACATAAAACTCATAGGTAACAAAATATCCATGTTCTCTTTTATTCTAGCATAAATTCATGGTGTATACAAAACAAATGTGAAAAAGCAGATAGGTAAATGTAGGTAAATATAGGATAAATGTTACTGGGCACAGAAAATCTGACAACAGTAGAGGATGGATTACAAAAGCTGGGCTATGGGCTGAACGGTCAGAAAGGAGGAATTTGACAACAGTAGAGGATGGAGTACGAATATGTTTTTTGGGGTAGAATAGATAAAAATGATAGAGGTGTCAAACGTACTTCATGCTTTTTTTCTATCATATATAGTAAGAAAAAAGCAATTTTGACATCCTAATCATAAAAATTGGCTAGAAAGAAGGTATAGGGAATAGTATGAGTGCATTATGGCAGGAAAATGTGAAATTACCTCAATTTCACAGTCTCTCAGGAAATAAAACTACAGATGTGTTAATTATTGGTGGGGGAATGGCAGGAATTTTGTGTGCGCATTTTTTAGGGGAAAATGGTGTGGATTATACGCTAGTAGAGGGAAAAAGGATTGCTTCGGGAATAACAAAAAATACCACAG
Source organism: Lachnospiraceae bacterium (assembly GCA_017399885.1). GTDB lineage: Bacteria > Bacillota > Clostridia > Lachnospirales > Lachnospiraceae > CAG-411. The sequence goes on along the minus strand of JAFQAU010000025.1, from coordinate 13,287 downwards.
CAAAAATTACTGCCCAGCATGGCTTAATATATCATAAGTTGCTAAAAAGCATAGGGATAGAAAATGCAAGAAAATATCTTGAAATAAATCAATTGGCTGTGAAAAAATATGAAGAATTATGTGGCGCAATAAACTGTGATTTTCAAAAGAAAACCGCCTATGTGTATTCCCATGATAATAGAAAAAAAATAGAAAAAGAGGCAGATGCCTTGTATCGAATTGGGTATAATCCCAAATTTTCAGTTGTAAGCAGGCTTCCTTTTCCAATTGCTGCATCCGTTGGATTTGAAGATCAAGCACAATTTCATCCCCTTAAATTTATTGCAAAATTAGCACAAGGGTTAAATATTTATGAAAATACATTTGTTAAAGAATTTATAGGAAATAAAGCAGTTACCAATAATGGAGAGATAGTATTTAAGAAGCTTATAATGGCAACGCATTTTCCTATTAACAATAAGCATGGGCTTTATTTTTTAAAGATGTACCAGCATCGTTCTTATGTACTTGCAATTGAAAAAGGGGAAAATATACAGGGAATGTATGTAGATGAAGACAGGAAGGGGATGTCATTTCGGAATTATAAGGATTTATTGTTAATTGGAGGGGGGAGTCATAGAACCGGGAAGAAAGGTGGAAATTGGAGTGAGCTTAGAGAATTTTCCCAAATATACTACCCGTATGCAAAAGAGAAATATTACTGGGCAACTCAGGACTGTATGACATTGGACGGGCTTCCTTATATAGGACAGTATTCCAAAGGATTGTGTGACTGCTATGTGGCAACGGGATTTAATAAATGGGGAATGACATCCGCAATGGTAGCGGGAATGCTTCTATCGGATATGATAATAGGTAAGAAAAATGATTATGCAAATATATTTACACCCCAAAGGAGTATGTTAAACCCCCAATTGTTTATAAATGGCTTAGAAGCCTCAAAGAATCTATTAACGATAACAAAAAAGAGATGTCCTCATATGGGATGTGCTTTAAAATGGAATGCTGTAGAACAAACATGGGATTGTCCTTGCCATGGTTCTAGATTTTCTAAGGAGGGAAAGATACTAGACAACCCTGCAAATGGAGACAATAATGCAGACAATTCTACTTCCGTTTCCTAACCCCCGCATTTATAGGAAAGTTCGTCCTATAAAGCAAAAACGCGGCCCGAGGATGCGCACGAATTTGTTTGGAAGATGTACTGCGTACCAAATTCGGCGCGGCAAAGCGTGCAAGCACATTGGGAAAGTGTAATGTCGCGGAGCGTGCTTGTATGCTTTGTTCTTCCTATAATTTATGGTAAAATATGAATATGTAGTTTTGGTGTGGCAATCAGACTGTAGATTGTCCACATAACTGTTTAGCCACCCGGTTGAACCGTTACAATTTATTTCAAAAGAAGAAAGGGACATACAATGAAAAGAGAAGGAACCTTATTAGATATATCTGATGGAAAATTATATGATTCTAATCATATGGCAAGGATAGGATGCGAAGATTGCAAGGGATGTTCTGCCTGTTGTAAAGGAATGGGAGAATCCTTGATTTTGGACCCGTATGATATTTATCAGATTACCAATGGTTTGGGAATTAGTTTTATGGAGCTTTTACAGGGTAGAATGGAATTAAATATGGTAGATGGGGTGATTTTGCCCAATATGACCATGAAAGGAGAGCAGGAGGCTTGTGGTTTTTTGGATGAAAGAGGAAGGTGTAGTATTCACGCAATTCGACCGGGAATTTGCCGATTATTTCCGCTGGGACGATATTATGAGAATGGAGATTTTCGTTATTTCATTCAAAAAGATCAATGCAAAAAAGAAAATCATAGCAAAGTTAAAATCAAAAGCTTTTTAGGCATAGAAAATCTAAAAGCCTATGAAGCATTTGTAAAAGACTGGCATGCCTACTTAAAAGAGCAGGAGGTAGCAGTAAAAAATGCTTTAAATGCAGGAGAGGATGAGAAGATGAAGAAGCTTACCATGGAGGTTCTTCAGGTTTTTTATATGACTCCTTATACCAAGGATGATTTTTACCAACAATACCATGAAAGAAGAAAGGCAAAACTGTCCCCCGTTGTATAATGCTTCCGTCCGAAAATACTTGACGTGAGAAAAAGCAAGTAGTAAACTAGAATAAATGTTGTCAAGAGGTAACACTTTAGGTAGGTAAAGAGAAAACACCGGAATAGAATTCCTACATATTTTGGTGGAGAGAAAGGATGAATTATTATGGATAGTAATTTAGATTGGGGAAATCTGGGATTTGGGTATAGAAAGACCAATGAAAGATATGTATCAAATTATAAAAATGGTGCATGGGATAATGGATGTATGACTACTGATGATATGGTAACGATTAGCGAATGTGCCGGTGTGTTACAATACTGTCAGGCTTGTTTTGAAGGCTTGAAGGCATATAGAACAGAGGACGGAAGAATTGTTACATTTCGTCCGGATTTAAATGCCCAGAGAATGGAAGATTCTGCAAAACGCTTAGAGATGCCTGTTTTTCCTAAGGATAAATTTGTAGAAGCAGTAGCGCAGGTAGTAAAGGCGAATAAAGATTTTGTGCCACCATACGGTTCAGGAGGAACCCTATATCTTAGACCATATATGTTTGGAAGTAGTCCTGTAATTGGAGTAAAACCTGCAGAAGAATATCAGTTCCGTATTTTCTCCACACCGGTTGGACCATATTTTAGTGGAGGAGCCAAACCAATTACTATCTGTGTAAGTGATTATGACCGTGCTGCACCAAACGGAACGGGAAATATTAAGGCTGGATTAAACTATGCAATGAGCTTGCATGCCATTGTAACCGCTCATGCCAATGGATTTGATGAAAACCTATATTTAGATGCAGCAACCAGAACAAAGGTAGAAGAAACAGGTGGAGCAAACTTCTTATTTATAACAAAAGATAATAAGGTAATTACACCAAAATCAGACAGTATTTTACCATCTATCACACGTCGTTCTTTGATGTATGTGGCAAAGGAATATTTAGGTTTAGAAGTAGAGGAAAGAGAAGTATACTTAGAGGAAGTAAAGGATTTTGTTGAGTGTGGATTGTGTGGAACTGCAGCTGTAATTTCCCCAGTTGGAAAGATTGTAGACCATGGAAAAGAAATTGTTATGGCAAATGGACACACAACAATGGGACCAATTCTTCAAAAATTATATGATACCTTAACAGGAATTCAAATGGGACGTATCGAAGCACCAGAAGGATGGATAAAGGTAATTGAATAGAAAAAAGACAAGCTGTATTTAGTACGGCTTGCCTTTTTTACTTTATAAAAAGGCATGCAACGCATGCCTTCGTCTTTTCGTATCCTATATAATATCGTAACCCTTTAACATACGAGCCCGACTTGGATGTCTTAGTTTTCTAAGTGCTTTTGCTTCGATTTGTCGAATACGCTCTCTGGTTACATTAAATTCTTTTCCAACTTCCTCTAAAGTACGGGTACGTCCGTCTTTTAATCCAAAACGAAGTATTAAAACACGCTGTTCTCTTTCTGTTAGGGTTTCTAGTAATTTAGAAATCTGATCCTGCAATACAGAATAAGCAGCCGCATCTTCCGGACCAACTATGGTATCATCTTTAATAAAGTCACCTAAGTGGCTATCATCTTCCTCTCCAATTGGAGTATCAAGAGAAATTGGATCTGCGGAAACCTTTAAAATTTCACGTACCTTTTCAATTGGTAAATTCATAGCATCTGCCAATTCCTGTTCGGTAGGTTCTCTACCAAGCTCCTGTAACAATGTTCTGGATACACGATATGTCTTATTAATAACCTCAGACATATGTACAGGAATACGGATAGTACGGGATTGGTCTGCGATAGAACGGGTAATCGCCTGTCTAATCCACCAGGTGGCATAGGTACTAAACTTATATCCTTTTGTATAGTCAAATTTATCTACAGCTTTAATTAAGCCAAGATTGCCTTCCTGAATTAAGTCCAAAAAAGAAAGTCCACGACCAACGTAACGTTTTGCAATACTTACAACCAATCTTAGGTTGGATTCTGCCAAGCTTTTTTTTGCAGATTTACTTCCTTGTTCTATTTCTTTTGCTAATTCGATTTCCTCTTCTATGCTCAATAGCGGATAGCTACCAATTTCTTTTAAATAAAGCTTAACAGGATCATCAGACATAACAGCCATTGCAGAAGCATCATCTGAATAAGCAAGCTCATCTTCTTGCTCGATTTCTAAAATAGCAGAATCATCAGGGCCTTCGTCATTAGCTAAATTAAGAACAACAATATTATGCGCTTCAAGGTATTCATAGATTTTATCAATCTGACTAACATCCAAATTCAATTCCTTAAATACATCGTTAACTTTATCAACTTCAATTACATCGTTATTCTTTTTTGCTAAAGTAAGAAGTTCCTTTAGCTTTTCTTCAAAAGCAATTATTGTTTCCTTCATAGTCATCCTCCATGTGCATAAATTACCCACTGTAAAAAAATCACTAAGAGATATTATATCACAAGAAAAATAAAAAAGCTAGAAAAAATAAAAATCTTTGTTATAATAGGAAATGGTGGGGTTACAATTCATGGTATCCCTGTGTTAAGTAACATGGTAGATTACTATTTAAAGCTTCAATATGGATAGTAACAATGATTATTGTAACAGATGAGCAGGGTGGTTAACCTGTTATGGAATTGGGCAAGATTGGCAGTTATTGAATAATATCATTTTGTTAGGCTTAGATTTTCAAAGTGTTTACAATGGGAATATCTCCCGTAGTTTTGAAATAAAATAGGAGGTTTATGTAATGAGTGAAGAAAATAATGGAATGAATAAAGAAGAGGCATGTCAGGGAAGCTGTGGCAGCTGTACAGAGAACTGTGCATCTAGAAAAACAAATAAAGAGGATTTTTTGGTGCCGGCAAATCCATTCAGTAAAATAAAAAGAGTAATAGGGGTAGTAAGTGGAAAGGGTGGAGTAGGAAAGTCCTTTATCACTTCCTATATGGCAGTAAATATGCAGAAAAAGGGATATCAAACTGCTATTTTAGATGCAGATATTACAGGACCTTCCATACCACGTTCATTTGGAATAAGTGAAAAATGTAAAGGTACAGAATTGGGATTATTCCCTTCTTTTTCAAAAAATGGAACCAAGGTTATGTCTTTGAATTTATTATTAGACGAAGAAGAGATACCTGTTGTATGGAGAGGACCGGTGATTGCTAACACAGTAAAACAATTCTGGTCAGAGGTTATTTGGGATAAGGTTGACTATATGTTTGTGGATATGCCACCGGGAACCGGTGATGTGCCATTGACCGTATTTCAGTCTTTGCCGTTAGATGGAATTATTATTGTGACTTCACCGCAGGAATTGGTATCCATGATTGTAGGAAAAGCAGTTAATATGGCTAAGGCAATGGGAATTCCTATCTTGGGAATTGTAGAAAATTATAGTTATATTTCTTGTGGTTCCTGTGGAGAAAAAATTCGTGTTTTTGGAGAGAGTCATGTAGATGAGGTTGCGAAAAAGTACGGCTTGAAAGTATTGGCCCAGATACCAATTGATACTCAGATTGCAAAAGCAATTGATAAGGGAATGGTGGAAGACTTAGAAGGAGATTGGCTAAATGAGGCAGTAGCATTTGTAGAGCAAGTATGTCCAATTGAAGAAACAGAGGAAAGAAAATTTAAGATAGCGGTTACAACTGACCAAGAGAAGAACGTATATGGACATTTTGGAGGTTGTGAGAAATTTACCATATATGAAGTAAAGAATGGAAAGATAGATAATAGCACTACCATTGAGAATAAAGGAAAAGGTCACAGTGCAGTAGTGGAATGTATAAAGGAAGCACAAGCAGATGTGGTGATTTGTGGTGGAATTGGAGAAGCTGCCATGAATGAATTGTTACAGGCAAACATAGGTGTGATTCCGGGGCAAAGTGGTAATGTAGAAGAAGTGGTAAAGGCGTTTTTAACCGGTAGCTTAATGACCAGTCAGACAGCTACTTGTAGCCATAGCGATTCTGATAAAGAAGAAGGATGTGGCTGTGGATGCAATTGTGGATGTCATTAATAAGTATACCACGTACTCTATGAGCAAGCCCACTAGTAAATCGTGTATATACTTTTACCTGACTAAATTGTTACCCTGTTACTAAAAAATTATAAGAAAGTATTTCATTATTGAAAAAAATGGAGTATAATATAAAGGAACGTGTCTCTTTTTATGAAAGAGATTGGGAAAATGGACCGTAAGGATTTATTTTCATTTCATTATTAGTTTACGAATACTATAAATTATCTTAAGGAGGAATATGCAATGGCATTAGTATCAGCAAAAGAAATGCTTACAAAAGCAAAAGCAGGAAAATATGCAGTAGGACAGTTTAACATCAATAACTTAGAGTGGACAAAATCTATTTTGTTAACAGCAGAAGAATTAAAATCCCCAGTAATCTTAGGTGTATCTGAAGGTGCTGGAAAGTATATGTGTGGATATAAGACTGTTGTAGGTATGGTAAATGGTATGTTAGAAGAATTAAACATCACTGTACCAGTAGCATTACATTTGGATCATGGTAGCTACGAAGGAGCAAAGGCTTGTATCGAAGCTGGATTCTCTTCTGTAATGTTTGATGGTTCTCACTATCCAATCGAAGAAAACATTGCTAAGACAAAAGAATTAGTTGCAGTTTGCGAAAGCAAAGGATTATCTATCGAAGCAGAAGTTGGTTCTATCGGTGGAGAAGAAGATGGTGTAGTTGGACAGGGAGAATGTGCAGATCCAGAAGAATGTAAACAGGTTGCAGATTTAGGTGTAACAATGCTTGCAGCTGGTATCGGTAACATCCATGGAAAATATCCTGAAAACTGGGCTGGATTAAGCTTTGAAACATTAGATGCAATTCAACAGAAGACAGGAGATATGCCATTAGTATTACATGGTGGTACAGGTATTCCTGAAGATATGATTAAAAAAGCAATCTCTTTAGGTGTTGCTAAAATTAATGTAAATACAGAATGTCAGTTATCTTTTGCAGCAGCAACTCGTGAATATATCGAGGCTGGAAAAGATCAGCAGGGTAAAGGATTTGATCCTCGTAAGTTATTAGCTCCTGGTGCTGATGCAATCAAAGCTACAGTAAAAGAAAAAATGGAATTATTCGGTTCTGTAGGAAAAGCATAATAAGATTTAAAGAGTATAACGGGACAGCCCTTTGGTTGTCCTGTAAAAAAAGTCTCTCCTAGTGAGAGACTTTTTTTCTTATAGAAAAGTTCGTCCTATCAAGCAAAAACCCTTCGGGGAAGATACCAATAGCTTGGCTAGGAAGATGTAATGCTTGCCAAATATGCATAATCCTTTGAATGAGGAGTAATTGCATCTAGCTTTCCTCTTACAATAATACGATGGGTAGCCACTCCAATTGGTTCACAGGAGGTAAGGGTAACACAGCTAAAACCTTGGCTATAGATAGGAGACCAATCATCATCTTCTACAATTGTAGTTTGGTCGTAAATATACCTATATATATATTGGTCATCTCTTAAATAGATATAGTCCCCTGTGCATAGGGTGTCAATATAGTAGAAGAACCACTCAGATATTACACCATTCCTACTTTTGTTACGATGTGCTGCAATGCTTACATTTCGATTGCCTTCTCCAGGAAGCTGGGCATAGTCATAAAGTCCCGGTCCCTTTGCTAAATCATCTGTTTCCGTACCATTTTGGATAGCTTCCTTTAAAGAAAGCTTAGGAATAATTAAAACCAAATCACCGGTGTTATAGTTTTGTCGCTCTTTGGTTATGAATAATTTATCATAAGGTAAATTGGGATCGTTTGAATATAAATCCAAGGTGGGAGCTGGAGTAATAGTGGGGGATGATTTGAGAGTATTTGCCTGTGATTTAGGCGTGGTAGTTGGCTGTAATTGGTCAGGATAGGTTTTTAGTTGGAAATAAGGAATATGATAGATAAAAAAACAAGAAGCAAAGATAACAAAAAATACAGCACAAAATCTCTTTAATCGTGTCATTTATATCGCCGCCTTCCATAAAAAATGTAACAATTCAAAATGTGTGATAAATAAACGCAAGTAATTGTATAGGTATGTGCCCGGATAGGTCTGCGCATTAGTGCGCTGACCTTTAGAATTAGTATAACAGGATAGAATTGGCAACCTACGCTTCTATTTTATTCAAATGATAATTGCTCTAATTTGTACTTCAAACGAAGTAAACATTTTCGGTTGGACTGATAGTACTGTTTTATAATTCGTTCCATAACCATGGTCCCGTCTTCATAGGTAATGGAAGGAAGTAAAATAACATATTGTGCGCCGCTGTATCTGGAAACTACATCTCCTCGACGAAGACTTTGGTTAATTGCTTCTAAAAGTCGTTTCATAGTGGAATCTAATTTATTTAAGGAAGGAATGCTACCGTTAGATTCTTCCACAGTAATTAGGCATAAAAATACAGAACGACCTTCTCTTGCAGCTTGTCTGGCAAGTATTCGGTAAGTTTCCTGAAAGATACAGTATTCGCAAACAAAAGGTCCCGATTTGTATTCCGCTTCTTTTAAATCATTCTGAATAATATTCAGATCTAACTCCAGAGTTTTCTGTGTACGAATAATATCCATATATAATGCACGTAATTGAGAAGATGGTTTCACCCCTAAATTTTGATACAGGAAATCCGTAGTCTGCTCATAATGAGCCAAGGCAGCATTGGTATTTCCTTGATTTAGATAGGTTTCTATTAAAATACAATGCAGATCTTCGTCAAAGCGTTCAATTTGTAGGGCATTTACGCAATAATATTCCATACTATCAAAGTCATTTCGTTCCCTCAAAAGCTTTAAGAGTTCTTTCACAGAATCAATATAAAGATTATGAAAATAAGTTGAAATGGGAATAACCCATAATTCGGTTGCGTGCTTGCTTAAAAAATCTCCTTTATATAATGCAATTGCTTGTTCATATAAAGAAATACGCTCTTCAACGGTGCAATCCGTATTTGATGCTTTCTTTATGTACATTTCAAAAAGATCAGTATCTATTACATAATTTAGCTTATCATTCCAGTGGTATGAACCCTGTGATGATAGAATAAAATTTTCATCATGTATAGCAATTGGTTCCAAAAAAGCACGTAGCCTTGAAAGTAAGGTTTTTAGTGCATTGATGGGATTGCTGCTTTTATCCTCAGGCCATAACATTTCAATGTATTCAGCTTGAGAAATCTGTTTATCATGGTGAGTAATAATATAACCTAACAAATTCCACATTTTTTTTGAACGATTTACAGTCTCTTCGATTTTTGCATCTCCATTTTGAATTTCAAATTTTCCTAAAAGAGAGATTTTAATTTTTTCGTTCATTTCCATATGTGTTCTCCCCCCGTTACATTTGTAAAAGTATATTTTGACAAATTTTTCAAAAAAATTTTGTTGTAACCTACATGTAACCTACATAAATTATAATGTACTTAAGTTGAATGAAAAAAAGTTGCCACGTAGATACAACTATTTCCATTCTACAATATATTCGGAAAAAAATCTATAAAATAGTGATAGAAAAGGAGGATTTTTTTTGGCTGAAAAAACAAAGGGTTCACAGAAAAATTCTACCTACATTGTAAAGATTATGCAGACTCAGAATAAAAGCTGGCAAGGTAGTGTTACATGGGTAGATAAGAATGAAACACAGTATTTTAGAAGTGCATTAGAGCTTATACATATGATAAATGATACTGTAGGGCAAAGTTAAATGTAAGGCATTATATGTTTACTATAGATTAGGATGATAGGGTTTAACAAATTGTATGAAAAACGAAAGGCGGACAATATCTTATGAAAAGAAATAACATGTTAAAAAAGGGGATTGCATGTGTATTAGCATCATCAGTAGTAGTTGGGGGATTACAGACTGATATAGCTTTTGCTGAGGAAGTAACTGGAAGTGTCCAGGAGAATACACAGAATACAGATGAACAGTCAAAAGTTAAGGCTGTTGTGGCAAATGATATTAAGGTAAAAGTTGATTTTTATGATTATAATATCAAAGAATATAAGAATGCAGATGGTAAGGTAGTTCAGGCAGAAGATAAGATTGCCTTAAATGATTACCTACGTGCTACAGCATCTGGTAGCGCAATTACAGAGGATCAGTTATTCTTATTTGGAGGAGACAGAGTTAACGATAAGAAAGCAGGAGAACACAACAAGTGGACTTGGCAACGAGGCGGAAGATATAAGGGGATTGTGAAAGATACCCTAGTGAATGGAGAACTTGTATTTTCGGATAATATTTACGGATTAAATATTTTCCCAGCTGAGGGAGATACTGAGTTAGAGGATAAAGGTTTAATCAAAACATATTATGATGCAGATTTTGAGTTCTTATATGATAGTGATGGTTATTATAAATATGACAGTAGTAGACACTGTTCTTATGGTTTAGCTACTGGTGACATGAAAGTAGATTTTGAACAGGCTGGACCAAAGTTTTCTACTGGCACAGGAACATTTTTAAATACAAAAGGATTTTTCCCATTAAATAATGCTTCTGTAGCAGGTGATGGAAGTGTTACAACTACAGAAGAAAGACATCATATGTTTGGTATGAAGATGGAAATTCCATTTATTATGCCAGAAGATGGTAAGATTTTAGGAAATGATATGGTATATGAGTTTAGTGGTGATGATGATGTTTGGATATATGTAGATGAATATTTGGTATTAGACTTAGGAGGTATCCATGATGTAGTTGGTGGTGAGATTAATTTCAACACAGGAATAGTTACATACTGGGATACAAATGGAAATACAGAAGAAAGTAATCTATATCAATTATATCCAGCTATTGATAGAGCTACAAATAGTGATCATACTTTAACTATGTTCTATTTAGAGCGTGGAGAATATGATTCTAATTGTAAGATAACATTTAACTTACCAGTAGCTGGAGTGATTCCTACACCAACACCAGTTGTAACACCAACACCAGTTGTGACAGCAACACCAGTTGTGACAACAACACCAGCAATAACAGCAACACCAGTTGTGATAGCAACACCGGAAGTGACAGCAACACCAGTTGTAACAGCGACACCGGAAGTGACAGCAACACCAGTTGTAACAGCGACACCGGAAGTGACAGCAACACCAGTTGTAACAGCGACACCGGAAGTAACAGAAACACCAGAGGGTGCAGTTGTGCCACCACCATACGTAGGTGGTCAAGATATACCTGTGGTAATATCAACACCAAAAGCAACAGCAACACCAGTTGTTACAGAAAAGCCAAAAGCAACAGCAACACCAGTTGTTACAGAAAAGCCAAAGGCAACAGTAGCACCGGTTGTTACAGAAGAACCAAAGGTAACAGTAACACCAGATGTACCAGTGATAGATATAGAGCAAGGGGAAATTCCAGGTTCCTTTGCATCACAGGAGCCTGTTGCAACAGAGGAACCGATAGTAACAGCAACACCAGTTGTGAAAGATATGAATGAAGATGATATGCCTACAATTCCAGTGATAAGTGTTCCAAAGCATACAGAGTTACCACAGAGTGTGAATGAAAAAGAAGAAATTACAGTTGAGGAGAAAGAGACAGAAGAAGAAACTGTAATTATTGAGGAGGATGTTCCATCAACATTGCCTAGAACAGGTGCTTTGGCAAATGAAAGAAAGCAAAGAAATGCTTGGATCTATGGATTGTTATCATTGCAAGCTGGATTATTAGCTATTGTAGGAATGAAGGATAAGAAGAAAAAGAAAAAATAATAGTTCAGGAATCTATAATCAGTTGAAGTTAATAATAGTTTGTTAAACATAAGAGAATCCAGCCCTTTGTATTAGGTAAGAAAGGAGCTGGATTTCTCGGTTAACAACTAGGAAAGTGCTGTCAAATGGCTATGACTCTTTGTGGGCGGTTTGTATTAACAGGTCAGCTAAGACTGAATGTTACAGTTTGCATGAATCATGGGTATTTGACAATATTTTCATAGTAATTAAAATGCTCTAAGGATATAGACACCAATTGATTAGGAGGGAAAGTATATATGGAGAGTAGAGAAAAACAGGGAAATACAGTAATTAGAATATGTATAGATGGAAAAGAAGAGGAAAATATTTTTGGGACAATACATACTTCCTATAAAAAAGAAGGTATACATTTTTATGATATTGTAGGCTTATTAACGGAAATTGATAAAATTACGGATGAGCGTAAATTTCCAAATAAAATGTTTAATAGAAGATATTTGGATAAAAAAATAGCCAGAACAAGTCATTTACACAACGTAGAAGATAAAGAGCCTGATTGTGTTAGAAATATCAGTGAATTAAATCAGGAATATGGAAAGCTGGTTACAGTGAATCTATATGTAAATAGTAGAAAAAACACAAGTTTACAGGGGTATATGATATTTGCGGATACTGGTAGGTTAGAAAAATACGAAAGTGAACTCGAGCTTATTGAAGTGATCGAATCTTATAACAATGTTAAAGATAACCATATCAAAGAGCAAATGGTATTGGATGCAATATAACAATATAGGTAGGTCAGTGCAGTAAATGTGCTGACCTATTTTTGCTTTATAGGACGAAGTTTTCTATAAAAAAAGAACCAGTCAACGTTCGACTGGTTCCTCGAGGGGAGAGTATATATATTACGGGATATATATGTCAACCAAATACCCGAGAGGGGGAAGGGTACTTGGTTATGAACTAACTTCGTTCTGGTATTAATATAACAGATATTATTTAAATAGTCAACACTTTTTTAAAAAAATTAATAATTATGTAATAATTTGTTGCCGTTGGCTGGGGCATCATTTCACAAACATTTTCCTGTTGTTATTTTTTTGTGTTTTGCATATATAATAATATGCCCATTGCACAATTAACAGATGTGAGATAACTCTTATAAGGGGATACAGTACCTAAAGAAACCAGGCAGATATTCCAAAATTTAAATTTCCTAATATGTAGAAAGAAAGTGAGGGTTTATGAGAAAAAGATGTGGAATTGTAATGGCTTTTGGCTTATTTTTACTATTGACAGCTTGTAGTTCACCAAAGGAACAAACAGAAAAACTACAGGATTGTGAGTATACAGTTGTAGAACAAGAGCAGGTTCCGAAAGAGTTGATGGAGATTATAGAAGAGAAGAAAACAGATATGTTTAAATTATCGTATACTGATGAAGGGTATCTTTATATTGTAATGGGGTATGGAAAACAAGCAGGAGGGGGATACAGTATTGTAGTG
>JAFQAU010000210.1 GCA_017399885.1 Lachnospiraceae bacterium | reverse complement strand
TTGATCAAAGAATGAACGGAATATGTGCCGGTGGTACCGGTTCTTTTATTGATCAAATGGCTACTCTGTTAAAAACCGATGCAGATGGATTAAATGAATATGCCAAAGATTATAAAGCCATATATCCAATTGCTGCCAGATGTGGTGTATTTGCCAAAACAGACATACAACCACTCATTAACGAAGGGGCAACAAAACAGGATTTATCTGCCTCTATTTTACAGGCTGTTGTAAACCAAACAATTAGTGGTCTTGCTTGTGGTAAACCAATTCGTGGCAATGTAGCATTTCTTGGGGGACCCTTGCACTTTTTAACAGAATTAAAACAAGCATTTATCAGAACACTGAAACTAACACCTAACCAGATAATTGCACCTGAACATTCTCATTTATTTGCAGCTGTAGGCTCCGCCCTAAACTCAAAATTTAAAAATATAACCTCTTTTGAGGAATTAAGTCATAAATTAAATCAAGGAATTACCTTGGAATTTGAAGTCACTCGTATGGAACCGCTTTTTGAAAACCAAGAAGCCTATGATGATTTCAGCAAAAGACACGCTAGCCACAAGGTAATCGAAGAGGATATCCATACTTACGAGGGAGACTGTTTCCTTGGAATTGATGCGGGTTCTACTACTACCAAAGTTGCGTTGGTTGCAGACAATGGTGCACTTTTATATTCTTTTTATGGTAGCAATAACGGTAGTCTCCTAAAAACAACAATTAAAGCTTTGAAGGAAATTTATTCTCTACTTCCAGATAGTGCGCGTATTGTTCGTTCTTGTTCTACCGGATATGGAGAAGCTTTGGTAAAATCAGCCTTTATGTTAGATGAAGGTGAAGTGGAAACCATTGCCCATTATTATGCAGCCTCTTTCTTTGAGCCTGAGGTGGATTGTATTCTGGATATTGGTGGACAGGATATGAAATGTATGAAAATTAAAGACCATAGTATAGACAGCGTTCAACTAAATGAAGCCTGTTCCTCAGGCTGTGGTTCTTTTATAGAGACATTTGCCAAATCTTTAAATTACGAGGTAAAAGACTTTGCAAAGGTTGCCTTGTTTGCTAAAAATCCTATTGATTTAGGTTCCCGCTGTACAGTATTTATGAACTCGAAGGTAAAGCAGGCTCAAAAAGAAGGTGCAGGAGTAGATGATATTTCTGCCGGATTGGCATACTCTGTTATAAAAAATGCCCTTCTAAAAGTAATAAAAATTACTGACCCAAAGGATCTTGGAAAAAAAATAGTGGTACAAGGAGGAACCTTCTATAATGACGCAGTCCTTCGCAGTTTCGAAATAATATCCGGTTGTCAAGCTGTACGCCCTAATATTTCCGGAATCATGGGCGCCTTTGGTGCGGCATTAATTGCTAGAGAACACTATGACAAAACACAAGAAACTACTACTTTACCGATTGAGAAAATTAATGAATTAAAGTTTGATACTTCCATGACAAGATGTAAAGGTTGTACAAATAATTGTCTTCTTACTATTAATAAATTCTCCGGAGGTAGACAATTTATTTCTGGTAACCGATGCGAACGCGGAATTGGGAAAAATAAAAAGTCAGAAAATGTTCCTAATCTTTTCGCATATAAAAATAAAAAGCTATTTCAGTATGAATCTTTAGACGAGGAACATGCATATAGAGGTACTGTAGGTATTCCACGAGTATTAAATATGTACGAAAATTATCCTTTTTGGCATACTTTTTTTACAGAACTTGGATATCGTGTAATTTTATCTCCAGAGTCTACAAGAAAGATATATGAATTGGGAATTGAATCTATTCCAAGTGAATCAGAATGTTATCCAGCAAAGCTAGCACATGGTCACGTTATGTGGCTCATAAAACAGCATATAAACTACATATTTTATCCTTGCGTTTTTTATGAAAGAAAAGAGCAGGCTGGTGCAGGAAATCACTTTAACTGCCCAATTGTATCTTCTTATGGAGAAAACATAAAAAATAACATGGAAGAACTAAAGGATGAAAACATTATTTTTCAAAATCCTTTTCTTTCCTTTGAAAACCAACAGGTTATAGCTAACCGATTGGCAAAATATTTTAAAACAGAAAATAATATTCCTGAAAATGAAGTAAAACATGCTGTTTCTGTGGCTTGGAAAGAATTACAGCAAGTACAAAAAGACATTCAGAAAAAAGGGGAAGAAGTCATTTCTTATTTAAAAGAAACAGGAAAACAAGGTATCGTTCTTGCTGGTCGCCCTTACCACTGCGACCCTGAGATTAACCATGGTATTCCTGAATTAATTTCCTCTTATGATGTAGCAGTACTAACAGAAGACAGTGTTGCTCACCTAGGAAAAGTAGATCGACCTACAATTGTAATGGATCAATGGGTTTACCATTCACGTTTATACGCCGCTGCTTCCTACGTTCGCACAAACCCGAATTTGAATTTAATTCAGCTCAATTCCTTCGGGTGTGGATTGGATGCAGTAACTACTGATCAGGTAAATGATATTCTTACAAAGTCTGGAAAGATTTACACTGTGTTAAAAATAGATGAAGTAAATAACTTAGGTGCTGCCCGTATACGTATTCGTTCTTTGTTGTCGGCAGTTAAGGATAGAGAACACAAGCATATTGAAGCACATTTAAGTGATGCCTCTCATAAACGTGTTATTTTCACAGAAGAAATGCGCAAAAATTATACAATTCTTGCACCACAAATGTCTCCTATACACTTTAATTTAGTGGTGGCAGCCTTATGCTCTTGTGGATATAATGTAGAATTGTTACCTAGCGATAAATCTTGTGTAGACTATGGTTTAAAATATGTAAATAATGATGCTTGCTACCCTTCTCTTTTAGTAGTTGGTCAATTTATGCAAGCATTAGAATCAGGAAAATATGATATAAATAAAGTAGCATTGGTAATTACACAAACAGGTGGTGGCTGTCGTGCCACAAACTATATCGGTTTTGTTCGACGTGCATTAGAGAAAGCTGGCTATGGAAATGTACCGGTTATTTCTTTAAGCGCTGGAATCGAAAAGAATCCTGGTTTTACATTTACTCTTCCTATGGTTAATCGTGCATTACAGGCTCTTGTATATGGAGACTTATTTATGCGTGTTTTATATAAAACACGTCCATATGAAGCTACACCCGGTTCAGCAAATGCACTATTTGAAAAATGGGAAAAGAAATGTATAGAAGATGTAAAAAAAGGGAAAAACTTTAAGAAAAATATAAATGCTATTATTGCTGATTTTGATAATTTACCTCTTTTAAACATAAAAAAACCAAAGGTAGGTATTGTTGGAGAAATCCTTGTAAAATTTCTTCCTACTGCGAATAACTATTTGGTAGATTTATTAGAGGCGGAAGGTGCAGAAGCTGTTTGCCCAGATCTAATTGATTTCTTCCTTTACTGTTGCTATAACAATAATATTGAAGTGGAATATTTTGGAAAAAGTAAAAAAACAGCATTTTATAACAATGTGGCTATATGGGTAATAGAAAAATACCGTAAACATGCTCGAAAGGCTTTAGCAAAAAGTAAACGTTTTCAACCAATGGAACACATTGAAACCCTTGCTGAATATGCAAAACCTTTTGTTTCACTTGGAAATCAAACTGGTGAAGGCTGGTTCTTAACCGGCGAAATGGTAGAGTTAATTCATTCAGGTGTTCCAAATATTGTTTGTGCCCAACCTTTTGGTTGTCTGCCAAACCATGTAGTTGGAAAAGGTGTAATAAAAAGCCTGCGTCATTCATTTCCAGATGCAAATATTGTAGCTGTAGATTATGACCCTGGTGCAAGTGAAGTAAACCAATTAAATCGTATTAAGCTTATGCTTTCAACAGCTGATAATAATTTGCATAAATAACCACATGATTATAACTGTTCAGCGGGACAGAAAAGATTTTGCAAATACAAAAAGTGGCTATCGCATTAAATAAAAACAATACACGGTATTTGTTTTTCTTAGTGCGACAGCCACTTTTTAATTATCAATTTCTTTATTTAAAGTCGTTCCTATTATATTTCCACCACCAACTACATAATCTCCCTGATAAAACACCACAGCCTGACCAGGTGTAATTGCTCTTTGTGGTTCCTCAAATTCACATTCAAGAATTTCCTCGTCAATCATTCGAATGGTAGCCTTTGCTCCGTTATGACTATATCGTATCTTAGCTTCCACCACCATGTCTTCATCTAAGTTTTCCACAGACATGAAATTTACACAATTTGCATATAACTTACTCTGGAATACATCTTCATTATCACCAATTACCACTTCATTAGTCTCAGGGCGAATTTCCACAACAAAAACAGGTTTTCCCATAGATAAATTAAGCCCTTTTCGTTGTCCAATAGTATAATTGGTAATACCTTTATGTTTTCCTATTATATTTCCCTTTATATCCACAAAATTTCCTTCTTTTATTTCTACTTGGGCATTTTCTCTAATAAATTTAGCATAATCATTATCTGGAATAAAACAGATATCCTGACTATCCGGTTTATTCGCCACTAATAGGTTAATATCTTTTGCAATTTCCCTTATTTCATCTTTTGTATATTCTCCCACAGGCATAAGCGTACGCGCCAACTGTTCTTGTGTAAGATTATATAATGCATAAGTTTGATCCTTCGTAATGGTTTCAGACTTCTTTAGTGTGTACCTACCATTCTCCAATTTTACGACTTTTGCATAATGCCCTGTAGCAATATAATCTGCTCCTATTTCTATGGAACGTTTAAGTAAAGCTTCCCATTTTATATAACGATTACAGGCAATACATGGATTCGGAGTTCTTCCTTCCAAATATTCTAACAGAAAATAGTCCATTACCTGTTCTTTAAACTCTTTACGAAAGTTCATTACATAATAAGGAATTCCTATAGAATCTGCAACCCTTCTGGCATCCTCCACAGCACTGAGTCCACAACATCCACCCTGCTCCTCCAGGATTTCTTCCGGCTCCTCCTGCCATATTTGCATGGTAACGCCTATAACGTCATAGCCAGCTTTTTTTAGTAAATACGCAGCAACAGAAGAATCCACTCCGCCGGACATTCCTACTACTACTTTTCCTTTATTTTCCATTTTTAATATTCTTCCTCATCTTCTTCATCTTCATGAATATCACTCTTTGGCTTTTCTAACCCATCTATAACAATACCATTTTTTTCAGCATAGTCCCATAATGCAGCATGAATAGCCTCTTCTGCCAATAAAGAACAATGAACCTTAACTGGTGGAAGTCCGTCTAAAGCCTCCATAACCGCTTTATTAGTTACCTGTAATGCTTCTCTTACTGTCTTTCCCATAACCAATTCTGTTGCCATGCTACTAGTGGCTACTGCTGCTCCACAACCAAATGTTTTAAATTTACAATCTTTAATTACTTCATTTTCATCTATGTCGAGATAAATTCTCATTATATCTCCACATTTTGCATTTCCTACAGTTCCAACACCACTAGCATTCTCTATTTCTCCTACATTTCTTGGATTTGTAAAGTGATCCATTACTTTTTCGCTATACATAGTAATTTCCTCCTAATTTAAAATACTCCTTTTTTTATGAAATCTTCATATAAAGGCGACATCGATCTAAGTTTCTCAACAATTTCTTTTACCTTCTCTACCACAAAATCTATTTCCTCTTCTGTATTCGATTCACATAATGTTAATCGTAGAGAACCATGCGCTATCTCATGAGGTAATCCAATTGCAAGTAATACATGAGACGGATCTAATGAACCAGATGTACACGCAGAACCACTTGAAGCACATATTCCCTGCATATCTAACATAATAAGCAAGGACTCACCTTCTATAAATTGAAAACTAAAGTTTGCATTATTTGGTAATCTTTTTATTCTATCACCATTTAAACGAACATAAGGAACTTCTTCTAACACTCGTTTAATTAACCTATCACGTAAAGCTATTTCTTTCTTTTGTTTCTCTTCCATAGTATTCATGGCAATTTCCACTGCTTTTCCTAAGCCCACTATTCCAGGGACATTTTCTGTTCCCGCTCTACGTTTTCTTTCTTGTGCTCCACCATGAATCAAGGATCTAAGTTTTAGTCCCTTTCTAATATATAAGAAACCAATTCCCTTAGGACCATTTAATTTATGTCCACTAGCACTTAATAAATCAATATGGTAGTCATCTACCTTTATATCAATCTGCCCAAATGCCTGTACAGCATCTGTATGAAATATAATATTATTCTCTTTTGCCAACTCTCCAATTTCTTTTATTGGCTGAATAGTTCCAATTTCATTATTAGCGAACATAACTGTTATTAATATTGTAGTTGGACGTATTGCTTTCTTAATCTCATCTAACTTGACAATACCTTGCTCATCTACATCAACATAAGTTATCTCAAATCCCTGTTTTTCTAAATATTCGCATGTGTGTAAAACAGCATGATGCTCTATCTTTGTAGTTATAATGTGATTTCCTTTATCTCTATAAGCTTCTGCGGTTGCCTTTATAGCCCAATTGTCTGACTCAGAACCACCTGCTGTAAAATATATATCCTGTGTATTAGTTCCTAAAGCCTTGGCGATAATCTCTCTTGCCTCTGTTACCACAGATTTGTTCTGTGCGGCAAACCCATAAACGGACGAAGGGTTTCCAAACCTTTCTGTAAAATACGGCATCATTGCCTCTAAAACTTCCGGTTTTACCGCAGTTGTAGCAGCATTGTCTAAATAAATTGGTTTCTGCATATCCTCATCTCCTAAATAAATTTAGTACTCATTAAAAATTAATATAACCATTTTATAAAAAATAACTAGTAGCAGTTTAGCTAGATGGTTAAACTGTTACAATAACTATTCTTTTTTGTTATCTTCTCCCTTTATTTTTCTCCCCTCTTCCACCAGCTCTGATAACCACATTTGATTCACAGTATTATTTATACTATCACTAATACGTTTCCAAACAAATTTTGTGACACAATTATCAGAACCTGCACAAGACTTGTCACCAGACAATTCACTACAATTCACAGGATCCAAATTCCCCTCTAAAGCTCTCAGTATTGCTCCAACAGATACTTCACTTGCTGGTTTTGCTAACACATATCCTCCCTGTGCTCCACGAATACTATTCACAATTCCTGCTTTTTTCAATTTTGGTATTATTTGTTCCAAGTAATTCATAGAAATATTCTGTCTTTCCGCTATTGAACTTAGGGGAATTGCTCCTTCCTCGGTGTGCATTGCCAGATCAAGGACAGCCTTTAATCCATACTTACCTTTGGTTGAAAGCATCATGCTTAACACTCCCTATTTTTTAAGTTTAATTCCGACTTGATTAGTAGGTTATTAACTGTTATCATACTATCACTTGCTGCCCATACTGTCAAGATATTTTATTTTCTAATTTATATATCCTGGCACTTTATGAATGGATAAAACTAAACTTTCACTACCCCATATACATAAAGAATTGAAAAAGACATTTTTTCTTTTTTTGGGAATAGACTTTAATAGCGATTCTATGCTTGATATCAATAGTTTGTTAAATCCACCTTAAGAAACTATTCTTGTAACAGTTCAGCTTAGGGACGAAACGATTACATTTTATGGAGGTATATACATGTCAAAATCAACTCTAATAAAAGGAACCTTTATTCTAAC
Organism: Lachnospiraceae bacterium; assembly: GCA_017399885.1. Classification (GTDB taxonomy): domain Bacteria; phylum Bacillota; class Clostridia; order Lachnospirales; family Lachnospiraceae; genus CAG-411. Next base: position 14,974 of record JAFQAU010000210.1, on the reverse strand, counting down.
TATTGCCGGTTTTCTTACCCGTATCCTGGGTTTCTTCTATAAAATATACCTTTCTAATACTTTAGGCTCTGAAAATCTTGGAATTTATCAACTGATCTTTCCCATTTATAGCCTATGTTTTACAATTTTTGCAAGTGGAATACAAACCGCAATTTCCAAATTAATTGCTGAGAAGCCTGACAAAAATATATTAAAAAAAGGAATGACTCTATCTCTTACGCTTGCAACCTTATGCTCGTTTTTACTTTATTTCAACGCTGACTTTCTTGCAGCTGTAGTAATTAAGGAACCACGATGCAGCATTTTATTAAAATTGATTTCTGTGGTATTTCCTTTTTGTAGTATTACCTCATGTATCAATGGTGTATACTATGGACTAAAAAAAACAAATGTTCCTGCTGTTACACAATTAATTGAACAAATAACTAGAATAATATTTAGTTACCTTTATATTTGGTATATTTCCCCTAAAAAAGAAGATTTATCCTGTGAATTTGCAGTTCTGGCAATTGTTATTGGTGAGACTACATCCATGATTTACAATTTGGTTTCTTTGTACTTTACAAAATTTCACAAAGAAGGCTTATCTTCAGAAAATCATAATCTGTATCATCGACTTTTGATTTTCGCTATTCCTTATACTACAACTCACTTAATTACCAGTATACTTCACAGTTTGGAGTCCATTTTAATTCCCAATATGCTAAAAATTTCTGGCATGACTCAAAAAGGTTCTTTAAGTATATATGGAATTTTAACCGGTATGTCTATGTCGTTACTAATGTTTCCATCTACTATTACAAACTCCCTATCGGTCCTTTTACTTCCTTCTGTTTCAGAAGCAAAATCTAGCAAAAATGACAGTTACATAAGTAGGGCTACTGAAAATTCTATTAAATACAGTCTACTAATTGGTTTATTTTGCACCGCAACCTTCCTTTTATTTGGGACAGATTTCGGAATGTTTTTCTTCTCCAACGAACTTTCAGGTACTTTTCTTCGGAATCTTTCCCTTTTATGCCCTTTTTTATATCTATGTACTACCCTTACCAGCATATTAAACGGGATAGGTAAGATCCATGTTACCTTCAAAAACACTGTATTTTCCCTTTCCTTGCGCGTATTTTTGCTATTATTTCTAATACCAAAATACGGTATTATAGGATATTTTATGGCACTATTATTTAGCCAACTTTTACTGACTTTTCTTAATATTTATTGTTGCAAAAAATATATTTCTTTTTCATTTCCTACAGATAAGTGGATTATATTTCCATCTCTAATTCTTACTTTTTTTGGATTTTTTATAAGAAAAATATATATTTTACTTTTAAACCATTCAAGCTACAACCCAATCATTCCTTTAGGGTCCTGTTGCATGATATACATTATTATCTATTTGAGTATTTTATATATAAAAAAAATTTTGTAAATTCTTGGATTTTTACACATTTGTGTGCTTTATAACTGAAACTCTTATAGAAAAATAACAGTTTAGCTCACAAGCTAAACTGTTATAAATTCGATCACGAATTGTCTCTCTCGATCAATTCGTGCATATCTTTTTAGATTATTTTTAAGGGAAAATTTAAAGATTAACTTATGAGTCATACTCGCTTTCCTTGTCTTCATGATAGAAACAGAAGCCATTTTTTCCATTCTTCTTGACTTCATACAGAGCCTTGTCAGATTTATCCAACAGTTCCTCGTAATCTCTTCCGTCTATAGGATAAATAGAGATACCTATACTGGCTGAGACTGTTACTTCCTCACCATCTTGGCTGTATGTCTTAAGGAATGCCTGACCAATACTCTTTGCCTTATTTACTATATCTTCTCTTGAAGTAACATTACTCATAAATACTACAAACTCATCCCCACCAATACGTCCTATAATATCATCTCCACGGAACATATTCTTCAAATGTCCTACACCATATTTTAAGACCTCGTCACCCTTTAAATGACCAAATGTATCATTAATCTTTTTAAAATTGTCCATATCTACAATTAAAAGCGCATGTTTGTCCTGCTTTCTACTATTCTGTATAAACATATTGATACGCTCTCTAGTGGCTACCTTATTATAAATATGGGTCATAGCATCCATCTCTGCCTTAAATTGTAACTTCTCAACTTCCTTCTTTTGAATATCTATATTAGAAAGCTTACCTACAATTTTAACAGGTTTATTGGTAACATCAAAAATAGTTTGCCCACATACATAACACCACACATAGTCACCAGATAATCTTTTCATTCGATATTCTACTTCAAATTTTTGTTTTTCTCCCCCTAAAAGCTTGCAGAAATTTTCAAATGCCGTAATATCTTCCTTATACACATATTGTGCCTCTTCTCTAATTTCTGCAAATCGCTCAATCTGACCCTTACGTCCAAAATTCTCCATAAACTTGTCTGTATAAGTCATTTCATCCGAAAAAATATCATATTCAAACAATATATCATTTGATATTTCTGCTAAAATTCGATACTTTTCTTCTCCAATTCTTGCTTTTTGTAAAACCTTCTCCTGGTTACGCATCTTCGCACGTAATCCAATAAATACAATAATCAATACAATAATTAAAGCAATTCCGCCAATCATAAAAGATACATCCTGATTTTCTTCAAAAAAACCAAAAAAATCCAGAACTTTATCACTAATCTTGCGAAGCATCATTATCCCTCCTTAAAAATCCTTTGGTCCAAATAAATCCTCTCTATACAGCACCCCTATTAAACTAATTCAAGAGTTTCTACCACTTAATACTTTTACATATGAAATGATAACTACCCAGAATCTGATAAATCCCTCTATATTTATACACAAATTCCCCTTTTATGTGTTAGTCAAATTATAACACAAAAAGTCCTTTTTTACAAATTATAAAAAATGTTCTTTAACTAGCACATGACAATTCATGTTACTATTTAAAGTTATCCTGTACCTAGTAACAATTTCATCCAATCTTTAGTGCATTTTTATTTCATACAGCTGAAATTCTGCACATTTTAGCTCTTGTGCCTAGCTTGATAGAAAATGTGGAGCTTGCAGGTAAACCGTAACCGTTCAGTGGTGGCTAAATCATTACACAAACTAACAATTTATTTTAAAAAATTATTTCCATTGGTATAAAAAAAAGTTATAATAATCGTAGATTATAGCTAGAAAAATAAAAAGGAGGCCCGTTGCATGAATTTATCAAGTAATCGAATTAATCAAAACACACCTAGATCCCATCGAAGCATTCCTAGCCATGCACCTGCCCAAAGACCTCAGGTTCAGCAGGCAAATACACTTAGCAATTATGGAACAACTACACGTGTTAAATCACTCTACCCTGGACAAATTCTAAAAGGGGAAGTTTCAGATCTTAGAAATAATGAAATAGTTGTAACTTTAGAAAACAATACCACGGTTGCAGGCCATTTAGATAATGGGAACTGGCTTTCCATTGGCGAAATTGCAGCTTTTAAGGTTCTATCTGTTTCTCAAGAAAATATAGTACTACAACCTATGCCACGTTCAGACATGGCTTTAGCAGGAAGTACCATCCAGAAGGCTTTAGAAGAAGCTGGAATACCTAGAACAAAAAGGAACCAGGAAATTGTATTAGAATTAATGAAAAACCAGTTACCTATTCATAAGCAGTCCATTCTTCAAATGTTGCAGCACTCTTATCAAAATAAAGATATTTCTATACCTACCTTAGTTACCATGTACAAACACAATATTCCAATCTCTACTGAGAATGCAACACAGTTGGAGCATTACCAAAATAATCGCCATGCGCTGTCACAAAATCTGGAAACACTATCCAGGGATTTAACATCTTTGATTAAAGAATTGGCTGAATCCATTCACTCAACTATAAACGCTGAAGATAATGAAATTATTTCTTATAGAGAAATTATGCATCAACAAAGTGAACATATAAGTGAACAATCTCAGATTATTGAAAAACATACTAGTAATACTACTGTGACAGGAACAAATATTTTTCAAACCACTGTTGCCAAAATTCTTTCTTGTGTTCTAGATAAACATTCCGATGGAAATCAAATCAGTCGTACGATAAATAATGAACAGACGATTTCCTTACCAAATGAGACACAACGACAAGAATTAGTATCTATATTTGAAAATTTTCAAATATCCGATGAAAGTAATATTAAGGAAGAAATTTTAAATAACAATGCTTCTCTTAGAACAGTGATAAAAATAATAGACGAGTGTTACAAGCAAGTAAGTAACAAGAATATAGAAAATCCAGAAAATGACAAAACTGATTCATCCTCCAAAGCAAAGCTATTAGAACATCCTGTTATTACAGCATTAAAAGAACAATTTCATCAATTACAAACACAAAATAAAGAGTTAGGAAGTCAACTGGATATTTTACAACGGGAGGAGCTAGCAGAATACTTAAAAGACTTTCCACTTGACGAAACAATAAAGAACAAAACCCTCACTGGAGAGATTAACAGAGGTGATCTACTAAGAACCATAAAAAATGTCCTTCCTTTTACAAGAGAGGATGCTGCTTCCCAGTTGCTATCATCCAATGTTTTCTCATCTTTAGTGGAAGAGGAATTTTTGGATCAACTTTTTCTTTCACCCAAAGAGATTTTTTCCTATGGTGGTGTAGATAAATACTACACAGAACTTACAAAACAATTAACCGAATTAGATACCCTTTTTCAGAGAAATGAGGATACAAAAGAACAAACTACCATACATCAACTAATTAATTCATTAAGCACTCCTCCAAAGGAATCTGTTGGAGAACTTAGAAACAATCTTGATTTTATGAAGGTATTAAACCAATTTTTCTCTTATGTACAACTTCCTACTAAACTACAAGAAAAGTGTACACATGCTGACTTATATGTATATACCAAGAAAAAGAATTTAATGAAACAACAAAATCCACTTCAAGTATTGTTACATTTAAACATGGATAACTTAGGAGCCCTAGATGTTCACATCACTTTAAATAATAGACATGTAGCTACCAAATTTCATTTGGAAAATGAAAAAATCAGAAAACTAATTGGTAATAATTTTCACGTATTGGAACAAAACCTTGGAGAACACGGATACACTTGCTCAAATGAAATTGTACAGTCCGAAAAAAAGATTGATATTGTACAGGACTTTATTTCAAAGGAGAATATTAATTCAAGTATTTCAAGATATTCCTTTGACCTCCGTGCTTAACTGGTCAACTCTTCACTTTTCTAATAGACTGATAACCAATCAAAAACTTCTATACTCAAAAATCAGCTATAGGCACACACTCCTATAGCTGTTTTCTATGTTTCAAGTTTTAAATTTACTTTTCTTTAGATATTAACTCTTTTACTTCTCTTGCCTTATCTTTCAAACGCTCACTTGCGGTTCTTGAAACAAGAATTTGCGATATCCACCTTCCTGCTTCTTCATATTTCCCAATTCTTCTAGCGAGTTCGGCAACTAAGTAGGTAACCGTAGTCTCATCCATACCACACATCGGAAATGATTCCTGAGAAAATGCACTGTTAAATCCTTCATATGCATTCTTTAAACACTCCATCTCCGCATCTTGTAATTCCTTTAGGACAGCCTGTCTATTTTCTATGTCAGCTGGTAAACTCTCCGCTTTTCCTCTAAATGCCCATGCCATCTTCAAACAAACATAAGCCTTTTCACTATTCTTTCCGCATTTTACAACAGTAGTAGCCAAAACCAATTTATATCTCATAATTGCATCATCATAAGAATATTCTGCTTCAGGCATTTTTAGTCCTTTAAAATTATTACATATATTTTCTCGAACCAACTTTTCCTGCGCAGAAGGAATTGGCTTAAAAAATCTTCCTAAGGCTGCAAAACCACAATGATAACAAACCACAGGATCATATTTTACCGCATCTGCAGTATCATATTTTGCACGCAAATCTAATTCTTGCGATAGTAACTTATTTTTACCTGCACGTATGGTTTTAGATGTAAATTCTTTGCCACAAACTGGACACTCATACTTTTTGTCAAATAACACATCCTCTTCTTTCTTCTGTGGCTGTGTCTTTTCTAAAGAATTTGCTCCTTTTACATCTTCTTTGGCAGCATCCTTCTCATAAAGCTCTGTCCCTTTCATCTTCCCTAATCCTAAAGACTCTAATCCTGAAAATAACCCCATATTCTTTTCCCCCTTATCTATACTGGCTTATATGAACTCTTCAATGATACAATACGATTAAACACAAGGGCATCTTCTCTGCTATCTTTTGCATCCACACAGAAATATCCTTGTCTTACAAATTGAAAACTATCATATGCCTTTGCATCTGCTAGCGATGGCTCTACATAACATTCCTCTAACACTTGCAATGAGTTCGGATTCAAATTCAAACTTCCATCCTCATTGTATACCCCTTTTTCTTCATCCACAATATTTTCATATAATCGAACGGTAGCCTTCTTTGCAGTTGTTGCTTCTACCCAATGTATTGTTCCTTTTACCTTTCTTCCAGTAAAACCAGTTCCACACTTAGTCTCAGGGTCGTAAGTACAACGAACCTCAACTACCTTACCCGTCTCATCTGTTATATATTCTTCACATTTCACAAAATAAGCATTCATTAATCTTACTTCGTTACCTGGATATAAACGGAAATATTTCTTAGGTGGTTCGATCATAAAATCCTCTCGATCAATATATAATTCTCTTCCGAAAGGAATCTTCCTCATACCTAACTCCTCATTTTCCTGATTATTCGTAACTTCCAAATATTCAATTTGCCCCTCAGGATAATTGGTAATCACAAGCTTAATCGGGTCCAATACCGCCATGACACGGCTTCTTTTTAATTTTAAATCTTCTCTAATACAGTATTCTAACATCCCATAATCAACCGAGCTCTGTGCCTTAGAAACACCACATAGTTCCATAAACATTCTCAAAGATTCCGGTGTAAAACCACGTCTACGTAAAGCAGCAATAGAAACTAATCTAGGATCATCCCAACCATCTACAATCCCATCTTCTACTAATTTTTTAATATAGCGCTTACCTGTAATTACATTAGTTAAGTATAATTTAGCAAATTCTATTTGCTTTGGTGGATTCACATATTCCAACTCTTTTAGTACCCAATCATATAAAGGTCTATGATCTTCAAACTCCAATGTACATATGGAATGTGTTATCCCTTCTATAGCGTCTTCAATAGGATGTGCAAAATCGTACATAGGATATACACACCATTTATCACCTGTATTGTGATGATGCATGCGTGCCACCCTATATATTATAGGATCTCTCATATTAATATTTGGTGATGACATATCGATTTTAGCACGCAAAACTTTGGAACCATCTGGATACTTTCCATCTTTCATTTCTTCAAAAAGTTTAAGATTCTCTTCCACACTTCTATCTCTGTATGGACTATTCTTTCCAGGTTCTGTTAAAGTTCCACGATATTGACGCATTTCATCTGCATTCAAATCACATACAAACGCTTTTCCTTTTTTTATTAATTTTACAGCTGCTTCATACATAGTATCAAAATAGTTAGAGGCATAGAAAACATTATCCATTTTTTGCCCAGTTAACCATTCCACATCATTTTGTATTGACTGTACGAATTCTGTACGCTCTTTCATAGGATTCGTGTCATCAAAACGCAAGTTCCATTTTCCATTATATTTCTTTGCAAGTCCCGAATTTAGAAGTATAGACTTGGCATGTCCAATGTGCAAATATCCATTGGGTTCTGGCGGAAATCTTGTTATGACTGTGTCACAACGTTCCTCCGCTATATCTTTATCAATTATCATTTCTATAAAATTCTTTGAAATTGTTTCTTTTTTTTCTGAAACGCTATCCACTGATGTCTCCTCCTTAAGTACTTATATACTAATCTAGTTATTTTACACAAGCATATTTACCAATATATATGTCTAATAATTGCTATCCTTTAAAGTATAGCATATTTTCCGTCTTGTTTCAAGAAAAAACAGCCATCTATGATGGCTGTTTGTGACAGTGAAAACAGTGGCAATCACTTTGCTGATTGCCCGCGTATCATTATAATATATTTTATTAGTTGTAAGTCCATCGGGCTGTTTTTCCCCATTTCACATAAACTTACAGCCGTAACAGTTCAGCTAAGGACCGAACTACTACGACTGTAAGTCTTAATAAAGATACAAAACAATTCATATCTTAACTATTTAAATTGATGATTCTTAATTGTTAATCTTTTTCCTTTAACATATGTGCTGAAGAAATAATAATCATCCATATTATATTTCTTTGAACGATATGTTACTGTTTTTTTTCCGTTCAATGCAGCCTTTGCTGCTTTGATACATTGTTTTTCCGTAGCTGAAGTAAATCTTCCACTATCATATTCCTTTAATGCTCTTTTTAGTGTTCCATTTCTTGCAGGTCCAAACTGATACTTCTGATAAATTACACCTTTCACAGTGTCAGGGAATGAATTTGAACTTTTACGGTTCATAACCACTATACCAACTGCCAACTTACCTGCATACGGCTCACCATTTGCTTCGCAATAAATAAGACATGATAATAATCTTAGCTCAGCTTTTGTATACTTCTTCTCTTTCTTTTTTTGTACCTTGTTGCTTAACTGCGTTGCAACTTCTTCTGTTTTTGAAATAACAGGGTTTTCAACAATTTCTTGTGTAATTGCCATCGGTGTTACTACTTCAATAGCACCTTGTGTAACCAAAACTCCAACTTCTTGGATTGCTGGTCTTGTTACTACGCTTAGTAAATCTTCCTCTCCTGTTATCCAAATTAGTTCTTGATTGTTGCTTATGCCTTCCTCTTGAGTCTCCTGGTTGCTTATTACAGTATTATCAGTCTCTGCTTTTACAGCTACTGTGCTACACGTTGTTGTACACAACAATGATAATAGCCCTACCGTAATAAATTTTCTTAAATTCATAGATAATCTCCTTTTCCTGCCTCAGTGCAATATGTAATCTTTCACATAAAACACATTTTTGTTTCCAAATTACTTTTTATTCCCTTGGTCAGTAACAGTTTCTTACTACGCCTTAGAGTATAAACCATAATTTGTTTTAAAATCAACCCTGTTTTTAGTTGTAATTTTTTACATTTTTTTACAAAACACATTTTTTATATGCACTTTTTACAAATATATAGGTATTAACTATGATTTTTTTAGTAATATTAAGTATTGCATTTTTTTTTAATACTTTTTTGATAAATGATAGCCTTAAATTATTCTTAATATTTTTGTTAACTTTGTAATCAAATTTTAAGAAATATACATTTTGTCTGATTTTCTTCTCTATTCTTTGCACTTTTTTAGTACTTCTTCATAACGCATACTACCTCCAAACAAGTCTAAGGCACTTCCAATTGTAACATTGATACGATTCTTTCCCAATTTTTTTAAACTTTCTAAATCTTTAAAACTACCTACTCCACCCGCATATGTAATTATTTTATTCTCTATTTGTGCCAAAAGAGTAACTAGCTCTTCTTCTATCCCGTTGGATTTTCCCTCTACATCTACTGCATGTACTAAAAATTCATCACAATACTCTGAGAGTTCCTCCATTACATTCTTATTTAATTTTACGTCCGTAAATTTCTGCCAACGATCCGTCACAATATAATAACTATAGTCCCCGTTTTTCTCTTGTTTTCTTCGACAACTTAAATCTAATACCAGATGTTCTTTTCCCACACAATTGACTATTTTTTTTAGATTATCATAATTTATTTTTCCATCTTTAAATACAAAAGAGGTAACAATCACATGGGAGGCTCCCCTCTTCAAAAACATTTCTGCATTGCTATCGGTAATACCTCCTCCTACTTGCAAGCCCTGAGGATAGGCATTCAAAGCAAGAAAGGCTTGTTCACAATCTGCTTTATAATACTGACTTTCAACAGGATTCAATAAAATAATATGCCCCCCCTTAATTCCTGCTTTCTTATACATATTGGCATAAAAAGCTCCATCCTGATTTGAAACAAAATTTTCTTTTGCAAAGTCATCAGCATCCTTTAAGCTACCACCAACAATCTGTTTTACTTTTCCATTATGAATATCTATACACGGTCTAAATTCCATTTTTTCCTCCTATAATTTATAATAAGTAGATTTTCTATTCGTACACATAAAAATACCTATTTAAATGTACTGAATCTATATTTCTTTGTCAACCATTTTATCCAAAAGCTTCAACAAAGTGGTAAAGGTTACTATATCGCCAATAAATGACGATTAATATTATGGATTAAACACCATATTTTTGCTATAATATTAATAAGATTATTACGAAAGGAAATGCAGTCTTTCTGCTGCTTAGAGGTTCTTTTGCTCTGAGTAAGGATTGTTATATGAATGTGTTAGATTATCTTAATCAGAAAAAAAATACTCTAGTTCTAAGTAAGCACCCAATGGAAAATCAATCTCAATCATTTAAATACCATTATTGCTTCGGTTTAGCCGTATTGGTATATGGATATAAAGAACAATTACCTGGAACAATAGAATATTTTTCTACTATATTAAATAGTATCCAACTTGACCTTGAGACACAAAGTAAACTTCCGGTACAAGTAAAGCATAATTTTGATTTAAAGATAAATGATGTTTTTAAAGAGCTTACGAAAAAAGAAGAACAATATTGCTTTATAACCGATTTATATCGTTTATCACATTTTTGCTTAATCTCGCCAACTTATTCTAATGATATAATAGATGGATATATGAAGATTTTTAACTTATCAAATTCTGAAAAGGTATTTTTAAAAGAATTTTCCTCTCTTGGAAATCAATTACTAGATGAATATAATAAGAATGATACCGCTTCTTATTTAGATAACAAATCAGAATCAGCCACATCTTTATATAAACATTTTACCTCCCTAGGGTACCATATTTCTGCTTCTATACTAAAATATATGTATCCTAACTTTAAAATTGTCACAGAAATTGATAATTTAATTCTAAATGATGGGAGGGAACACCGCATCTCTTCCTATACACATATAAAAGGTTCTGTTACCGTAACCAACGCAAGTTCTCTGGTTTTTGAGAATGGCAATATTAACATTGATGGAAATATAATTATTGATAATGGAAAGTTTTCAATAAAACAATCCGATATATACATAAGTAACACGCAAACAGATTATGCGGTTAACGTAATAAATAGCCCATATATATCCATAGAAGATTCCAGAATATATTGTAAAGAAAAATCTGCATTTTTAAAACAGAATTGTGGACACCTTAAGATTCAAAAAACTACAATATGCGATACCTGGAAAGATTATGCAATTACCTTCTCAGGAAATTCTATTGATATAGGAACCAGCAGTTTTAAAAATTGTAAAAATGGTGCTATTCGCAATTTAGCTAAGGATGAATTTTTTATAGCATCTTCAACATTTACGAGCTGTTATAACGTACACGGTGGTGCTATCTATTCTGATTCAATTGCTAATTCTACTATATATAATTGTAATTTTAAGGAATGTCATGCACAATATATAGGTGGTGCTGTATATTTTGTTAACTTAAGGTACGGACAAGTGGTATTACACTCTACCTACGAAAATTGCACCCCCGAAGATAGCATATTATTTAATGTATATCAACATGATTCTGAGATTACATGACTCTTTTTGTAACAGTTCAGCCAATCAGCTAAACTGTTACCTCTTTTTCCATATATTCAATTATTAAATACAATATTAGAAAAAGACTTACTTTTATAAAAACTTACCAATACCATTTTGGTTTATATTACTATAAATAGAGAGGAGTGAAAACTATGCGTATAGGAGGATTAAGCAAATTTAATCGAAAAAAAAATCTATGGATTTCCAGAAAACATCCTCTTTATTTAGAAACAACTGAATTTAAAACGTTGTATAGCGCTGCAATTCTAATGCATACACGTTTAAATAACCAAAGAAACCCTCTGAATAATTTGGAATTTGAACGACTAATCACAAAAGGGTTAGGGCTTACTTCAAAGGAAACTATTACAATAATGAATCTTTCTAAAGAAGTAGAGCAATTAGTTGATAACATTATTCTTGCTTTAAACACAAAAAATAAACAGCTTTTCTTCTTCTTTGACCTGTATAATATGTCCATGGCAGAGTATCACATTTCACCTAACGAGCAACGTTCCTTGGATCTTTTTAGTGATTTACTCAATTTAACATCACAAGAGAAAACCTGGATTTTTCAATTTGTTACTTCAGCATATTGCAAAGAATACGAAAACTGTATCAACTTATTTCAACAAATGAAAAACGCACAATGGCCTATTACCATGACAGATTTATCCTATTATATGCTTGAATACTCATATATAGATAATATTTCAAATTCAGACATTAAACCAAATGACGTACATTATTTTCGCGGAGACTGTGAATTTCATGGTACAATAATAATTCCCCAAAATACAACTATACATATTTCCAATGCGATTGTTAATGTAGAAGGAAACTTTCTTTTAGATGGTGGAACATTACATATTGAGAATAGTTCTATTGATTTTTCCAACAAATCTAATACAGACAATACTTCCTATGCATTTATTAACTCAAAAAACGCTGGAACAGTATTAATAAAAAATAGTTCCATACAGTGTTCCCACAATGGCGGGCTACTATCTTTGTCAAATAGTAATTCCACGATTGAATATTGTCAAATTAGTAACACCAGTAAAAATTCTGCCATTGTTAGCAATACAGGTTCACTATTTGTAAAAGATACTTCTTTTTCCAACTGTTTCTCTTTACATAAAGGTGGAGCAATCTACATAAAAAACGGAACTGGACAAATTAAAAACTGTAGCTTTTTCGACTGTCAGGCACATGAAGGTGGCGGAATATATGCCAATCATAATACTATTGTTAGTGGATGTTATTTTGAGAATTGTTTCGCAGTTAACTTTGGTGGTGGAATTTTTTATAATGGAGAGATACGTGCAAATATTGAAAATTGTAAGTATAGCAATTGTTTTCCAAAAAACAATGTAATAATACAGTATATTCATCCCAATAATGATGACTACCTCATTAATAATGAAACAAATATTACGTATTCTACTATTTTTGATTGTCATGTCAAAATTAAAGAATTTGGTATTTTAACTATCTCAAATGCTTCTATTTACTTAAAGCACACCATTCTGTGCCATGGTATCATTAACATGAACAAAACGCATATCTACGGATATGATATAGAAGATAGAGACCTAATACAATTAGAAACTCCTAAAAGTTGTCATTTTAATCAGTGTGAATTCGATGGAATGCAAAAATGTGGAATTTTCCGTGCAGTACGGGCACGTTTGCGAATTATAAATTGTGTATTCAAAAATACTGCTAACGGTCGTGCCATTTATAATGCCTTCTCTCCTACTATTGATGGTTGTGTTTTTTCTTATTGTCAAGAGGGGGCTCTTTATGCCAATGCCGGTAAAATTACAAACTGCACATTCATAAACTGCCGTGCCAGAAGTGGAGCAGGAATTATTATGTATGGTTCAAAGGGTCAGATAGAACACTGTCATTTTCAACGTTGCATTTCTGAATACAGTGGTGGAGCCATCGATATTTCCGGAAGCTATCATGTGGTTGGCTGCACTTATTTAGAATGTAAACCAAACAATTTCTAGCTTAAAATGCCTGCTTACTTAACCATGTATTTTACAACAGCTTAGCCTCTGATTAAACTGTTACGATTTTAATACTAAATTAGGCGTATGACTATTGTAGCATGTATCTACAACAAAAGTCATACGCCTTTTTTCACTTTACAGGAAGCTTTGCTCGCTCTGTTCCCTATCTTCTATTCTTTTCCGTTCCAGCAATAAGTGCACAATTTGCATCTTTCTAAACCGGTAGAATCTAGCATATCATCCAATCTATTAAATTTTAAGGACGTGAAGTTCAATTCTTTTCTAATTTCTTCTACCATATTCTCATATTCCTGTGTATCAGGATCAGAATATCTTTCCAATATTTCTTCCGTTACGTTATCACCTTCTAATTTTGCAATTACTCGGCGTGTAATCAAATCCATCTCTGACGAAGAGCGTGAAAAATTGAGATATTTACATCCATACAATAATGGTGGACATGCAGGACGAATATGTACTTCTTTGGCTCCACTTTGATACAAAAATTCTGTAGTTTCACCAAGCTGTGTTCCACGTACAATAGAATCATCTATCAATAACAAACTCTTATCTTTTATTAATTCCTCTACTGCTAATAGTTTCATTTTTGCAATTAAATTTCTCTGACTTTGAATTGTTGGCATAAAGGAACGAGGCCATGTAGGCGTATACTTAATAAATGGTCTGGAAAATGGTATTCCTGATTCATTGGCATATCCCACAGCATGAGCGATTCCGGAATCTGGAACTCCAGCAACAATATCTGGTTTTACATTGTCTCTCTGTGCCATCTTCGCTCCACAGTTATAACGCATCTGTTCTACACTAATTCCCTCATAAGAACTTGCCGGATATCCATAATATACCCATAGAAATGTACAAATTTTCATTTCTTTTCCTATATTCATTAATGTTCTACATTCTTTTTCGTTTACAGCAACAATTTCACCAGGCTCTAATTCCTTATAATTCTTATAGCCTAAATTCTTGTATGCAAAATCCTCAAAGGATACACAATACCCCTGTTCTTTTTTTCCTAATACTACCGGAGTACGACCAAATTTATCTCTAGCAGCATAAATTCCATTGTGATTCATTAATAAAATAGAAATAGAACCCTCAACCTGATCCAATGCATAGGCAATTCCTTCTATAAGGTTTTCCTTTTGATTAATTAAAGAAGCAATTAACTCTGTAGCATTTATATCTCCTCCACTCATTTCTAGAAAATGTGAATGTCCATTGTCGAACAACATAGACGTTAAC
>JAFQAU010000209.1 GCA_017399885.1 Lachnospiraceae bacterium | reverse complement strand
CGCTCCGCGGGGATGTGCACAGATGCGTAAGGAGTATTGTTGCAAAAGGCATGCAACACGCATCTGGCACGCAAAGTGGAGCAAGTCCCTCATGAATGAGGGATTTAGGGAGTTGAAGTGGACTTGTCCACTTTGTTCTTCATAGGAAAGTTCGTCCTATAAAGGAAAAATCTCCAAGGTGTGCCCACAGATTGGTTAGATAAAAACTGCTCGTTATACCAAATATAGTAGGAAAGAAGCGTCTTTGGTGCTTTTGATAACCTAATCACCCTATAAATAGTAATGAATAATTACAAATTATGGGGAATAAGCTAAAATGAGTATGTGAAATGCCGGGAGTGGAAGAATGAAAAAAAAGATACTCTCTGTTCTGGTGGTTTTGGTGGTAGTAATTTTAGGAACTTATACAGTGAAGGTTACAGAAACAATGGGTAGAACAAGTAAAAATTTGGTAGTAGTAATTGATCCTGGACATGGAGGGTTCGATCCAGGAAAAGTAGGAGTAACCGGTTCACTGGAAAAAGATATAAATTTGAGTATATCCTACAAAATAAAGCAAAGGCTTGAAAAAAGAGGAATACAGGTAATTATGACGAGAACACAAGATGAGGCAGTATGTCAGGAGTCAGACACCAATAAGAAAAGTAAGGATATGCAAAATCGAATATCTGTTATGAATGTTAGTAATGCTGCCATTGGTGTGAGCATTCATCAAAATAGCTTTACCGATAGCAGTTCAAAAGGGGCACAGGTATTTTATTATACAGGTTCTAAAGAAGGAGAAAGTTTAGCCAATACAATACAGAGCAATATAAAAGAAACTTTGCAGGACAATAATCATAGAGTGGCAAAGGCAAACGACCAGTATTACATATTACGAAAAGCAAAGTGTCCGGTTGTTATTGTAGAATGTGGTTTTTTATCAAATTATATGGAAGAAGCGCTGCTAATGGAGGAAGACTATCAAGATAAAATGGCAGAAGGAATTAGTAAGGGTATTTTAAGTTATTTAGGGGAGTAGAAGTCAAAACTACTAGCTATTTAAATGAAAAAATAGGAATTACTAATTGATTAAGAAATACGTTTTAGTTATAATAAGATAGCATATATATACAAGATTGAGGGAGGAGATACCATGAATTTGGATAAAGACAATATGAAAAAGATAGCCATGTTAATTTCCTTTGCTATTTTATTTTCTTGGGTAATTAATAATGCGGCTATGTTTCTTTTTGTATTGAGATATTTGTTTGGTTTGATATCACCATTTGTAATAGGAGCCGGCATTGCATTTGTGGTTAATGCACCCATGAAGGGAATAGAAAAAGGGATTTCACGAATTTCTGATCATAAAGGCTTCGGCTTTTTGAAAAAAATAAACCGAATGTTAAGCATCATACTTACGTTTGTATTAATAATCGTGCTTATTTTAGCTGTGTTCTTATTGATTATTCCAGAGCTTGGAAGAACAGCATTGACATGGATTGACAACATGCAGCCTGTATTTGAACGCTGGCAGGATAAGGCTATCCGACTTGCAAAGGATTATCCGGATTTGGAAGAACAAATTAGAAATATTGATATTAATTGGACTAATCTTAGCCAAAAGGCAGTAGGCTTCTTATCAGCTGGTGCCGGAAGTATGGTGAAATCCACAGTGAATGTTGCCACTACGGTGGTAAATACAATTGTAAATGTGGTATTGGCTTTGATTTTTGCAATTTATGTGTTGTCACAGAAGGAAAAGTTAAAAAGACAATTTAAGAAGCTACTTTATGCGTATGGGAAAAAGAATAGAGTGAATTGGATACTTGATGTAATGAGATTGTCAAATCGTACATTTTCCAATTTTGTTACCGGTCAGTTTTTAGAAGCTTGTATATTAGGTGGAATGTTCTTTGTAGCTATGAGTATCTTTGGAATTCCGTATGCCATAGTTGTTAGTGTTGTAATTGTAGTTACTGCGTTAATTCCCATGGTTGGTGCATTCATAGGATGTATATTTGGGGTAATTTTAATTGCAATGGTTAATCCAATGAAGGCGCTATGGTTTGTCATATTGTTTTTGATTTTGCAACAAATTGAGGGAAACATTATATACCCTAGGGTTGTGGGAAATTCAGTGGGACTTCCTGCAATATGGGTATTAGTTGCCATTACATTAGGTGGAAATATGATGGGTGTAGTAGGGATGATATTATTCATTCCATTGGCATCTGTAATCTATACAATTCTGGGAAAAGCAGTTAACGACAGAGTGAGAAAAAAAGGAATTAAGGTGGAATAACCGTAACAGTTTAGTCTCCCGCTTAGCTGTCACGAATAACCAACTGGTGAAAAGAGGAATAGCATGGATACAATAATAAAAAAAGCAGACGAAGAGGGTGTGTATGAGGAGGCAGCAAAAATATTGCAAGAGGGTGGATTAGTGGCATTTCCCACGGAAACAGTTTACGGACTTGGAGGAAATGCACTGGATTGTAATGCAGCAAGAAAGATATATGCAGCAAAAGGAAGACCTTCTGACAATCCTCTTATTGTGCATATAGCAAGAAAAGAGTCTCTTAATAAATTGGCTAAGGACATACCAAAGATTGCTTGGGAATTGATAGAACATTTTTGGCCGGGCCCATTAACCTTAATATTGAATAAAAGAGAACAAGTACCATATGGAACCACCGGAGGGTTAGAGACTGTGGCGGTTCGAATGCCTAATAATAAGGTGGCGCTACGACTTATAGAGGAAGCAGGCATTTACATTGCTGCACCTAGTGCGAATCTTTCAGGGAAACCTAGTGCTACCATGGCAGAACATGTATATGAAGATTTTAACGGAAGAATTGACATGATTTTGGATGGTGGTATGGTGGAAATGGGGATTGAGTCCACAGTGCTTGATTTAACTGATTCTGTACCTGTAATCTTGCGTCCGGGGGCCATAACACAAACCATGTTAGAGCAGGTTATTGGTACTGTTGTAATGGACAAGGCAATTTTAGCAGAGAATCAGGAAATGGATTTAAAACCAAAGGCACCAGGGATGAAGTATAAGCATTATGCGCCTAAGGCCGATTTAACAATCATTACAGGAAAAAGAGAAGAAGTAGAAGCATATATAAATAAAAAAATTCAGGAAAACAAGATTTTAGGAAAGAATACTGGCGTGATTGCAACGATAGAAAGTCAGCAAGCATATAAAGACGGTATTGTTAAATGTATTGGTGCAAGAAGTAAAGAAGGAACTATAGCAAAGGGTTTATATAAGGTATTACGAGAATTTGACCATTTACATGTGGATTGTATCTACGCGGAAAGCTTTGAGGATGATGAAATGGGAATTGCCATTATGAATCGTTTACAAAAAGCGGCGGGATATGCCATAATATCCGTCTAGGGGAGGGCATTGATGAGAAGGTTTGATAAGGTGTTGTTTGTGGGAACAGACAATACAGCAAGAAGTCCTATGGCAGAAGCTATTTGTAAAAATATGGTGCTAGATGAAACGGTACAAATCTCTTCGCGAGGTTTGGTGGTTTTATTTCCAGAGCCTATAAATCCTAAGACAGAGGTAGTTTTAATTAATCATGGAATCACTACAATGGAAGGTAGACAGGCAAGGCAATTAGAACAGCAGGACATGGATGAGCAGACATTAGTTTTAACTATGACAACGGAGCAGAGGGATAAGATTTTACGAGATTATCAAATGGTAACCAGTATTTACACTTTAAGTGACTATGCAGAGGAAATGACAGAAGTGGATGTTATGGATCCCTATGGTGGGACCTTAGTGGAGTATGAAGAATGTTTTAATGAGTTATCAAGGATGATAAAAAAACTAGTTATTAAATTAAGAAAAACATATGGATTACAATAGAAAGGATGATAAGTATGATAGCAATAGGATGCGACCATGGAGGTTTTGAATTAAAACAGGAGATTATGAAATATTTAGAAGAGAAGAAGATAGAATACAAGGATTATGGATGCTATAATACCAATTCCGTAGACTATCCTGAATATGCAAAGAAAGTTGCCAATGCAGTAGTTTCCAAAGAAGCAGAAAAAGGAATTTTAATTTGTGGAACAGGAATTGGAATTTCTATTGCTGCTAATAAAGTAAAGGGAATTCGTGCCGCACTATGTCATGATTGTTTTAGTGCACAGGCAACGAGAGAACATAATGATTCTAACATACTTGCATTGGGTGGAAGAATTGTTGGACCAGGTCTTGCAGTGCAGATTGTGGACATATTCTTACACACACCATTCTCCAATGACGAAAGACATGTTCGCAGAATTGAACAAATAGAAGATTAATCGTTGTAATTTCGGATTTTGAATCAAAGCTTTGGTGTAGGGGAAAAGATATTTTAGGTAACAGTTCAGCAATTTAACGGTGTGATGATAACATTGAAGGGGTGGAGCAAAAGGTGTTTTTGTAACAGTTCAGCCCTTGGCTGAACCGTTACAAATCTCCCGTACCACCATGCTTGGCATCATATATCTATTCAGTATGGGGCTTTCGTAAGTCGTATGCACACATGCTAACTTATTCATAGGCATCTACGATTTTCTGGTATTTTAAAAAATTCCCTTGATAAATGATATCTAATAGCTTGTTACATAGGGAAAGTGCTTTGGCAGCTTTTTCTTTTGTAATAATAGCTTTCTCCAAGGCTTCTCCAATTTCTTCTAGATCGAGAACTTTTACGAAATTATCCGGACAAACTATTACATCTGCCAAAAGGTCGGTAAAAATATAAGTATTTTCATTGGGATTATAGTCGTGTTCTATAATGTCGCAGTACCAATAAACCAGTTGCTGATCTTTATCTAAAATTTTGCTTATTTTGAAGCCTTCGTTTAATAAATATAATGAGATTCCAGATGCAATATCGTCTCTTGGTTTTAGAGAATCCCAGCGTGTTACAATGGTTTCAGAGTCCTGATGTAGTATCTTGTCATCTTCTAAAAGAATAAGCTCATTCGGAATCAGCCTTTTGCGGTATAGTTTTATTTTTTTGTTATTCATAAATACTCCCCCGGTTCTTGATACTTAATATAAAATGCTTAAAAACTCCTATGTAAAAATATTTTAAAGCGCTACGAGCTTCATAGGGTATAGAAGTTATATAAAAAATTAGATAAGCACAATTATATCACATCAAACAAAAAAATAAAAAGGTTTTATTTTTGGTTTTATAGGAAAACTTACTGGACTTGTATGATATGCCCTTACTCAATGCAGTAATTGTGCAGACCTACCTAAAGTATTATAAAAATTACATGGGCTTTGTAGACTTTTTCAAAAAAAAGAGTATAATTGTATGTAACATGTGTTTTTTGTTTGAGGGTTATTATAGGGGGAGGACAGACGAACGGAAAGTCTGTCATTTAACAGGGACACAGACCTTAGGAGGTGTGACAGGATGAAAGAAAACAGGAGTGTGGTAAAGGCATTGCTTATGGTAACACAGGTGGCAGTTACTATGTTATCACCTTTGCTAATTTGCGGATGCATAGGCATTTGGATAAACGATAAGCTTCACACTGATTACGGTTTTCTTTTTATGATGATTCTAGGCATACTTGCAGGGTTTCGGAACTTTTTTTGTTTGATGCGACAATTCTATGAGAAAGATTTGAAAAAAGAAAATCAGGAATTAGAATACTTAGAGAGTATGAGACGGGAAAGGGAAGGGAAGATTAACAAAAAGGAATGATGAAGGAAAGCGTATCATGAACAGGGAAAAAAAGACATTATTTGGATTATTGGCTGGAAATGCACTATATATAATACTTATTTGTATAATAGGGATTATTTTTGTGGATAATAAAGGGCAATGGATTTTGGGTACCTTGTGGAGTGGGATTGGTGCTACAGTGGTAACAATTCATTTGTATTTTAGTTTACAGAAAAGCTTGGAATTAGACCAGGGAACTGCACAAAAAAGAGAGAGTATCCAATCGATTTTACGTATGATAATTATGATAATAGTTATAGGAAGTGGGTTGATTCTTTCAAAAGTATTTCATCCAATTGGAGTGGTGTTAGGTGCTTTTGCATTGAAGGTATCTGCATATCTACAACTATTACTTCATAACTATATATCCCCAAAAGAAGAGGAATAAGTGTAATGGTTTTGCTATTGGTGAAGCTGTTGTGAAGCATTCTTTATTATTTTAGGGAAGTGACAAAAGTTAACATAGGGTTAGGGCTTTATGTAGCTTTTGAAAAAAAGTGTATACTAAAAAAGGAAGGTGAGAGTTTGAGTAATGGAGTAGCTTTCGTATCCAAAGGTTTGCCAGCTATGAATTTCATAAGAGCAGACAGTAATGTAGAACTTGGAGCAACAGGTTATTATAAATACCAATTATTTGGACAAGATTTATATTTAACCACAACACACGTATCCATGATATTAGTGTGTCTTACATTAATCGTATTTGCGATTATAGCAAACCGTGTTGTTAAGAAAGCAGATCCCTACAAGGCACCGGGTGTGTTCTTGAATATATTGGAATATCTGGTTCAGGCATTGGACAATTTGGTATTATCCAATATGGGGAAAAAACATGGACCAAAATTTGCCAATTACATAGGCACCTTGGCTATGTTTATTCTGTTATCCAATCTATCCGGTATGTTTGGTCTTAGAGCGCCAACGGCGGATTATGGGGTGACATTACCATTGGCACTTATTACATTTGTAATGATTCAGTACAATGGTTTCAAGCATCAAAAGATGGGGAAAATCAAAGGATTATTCGAACCGATTTTCTTCTTCTTCCCAATTAATCTGATTGGAGAATTTGCAACACCAATTTCGTTATCATTGCGTTTATTTGGTAATATTTTATCCGGTTCCGTTATGTTGGGATTGGTATATGGCTTGTTACCAAAAGTGCTTACATTAGTCTGGCCGGCATTTTTACATGCATATTTGGATTTGTTTTCCGGCGCAATACAGACGTATGTATTTTGTATGTTAACCATGGTATTTACAGCAGATGCCATAGGTGATGAGGAGTAAAATTTATGCGGAAAATCGCAGGAGAGAGTAGGAGGAATTTATTATGAGTAATATTACTAACGAAGGTTTAATTTT
>JAFQAU010000208.1 GCA_017399885.1 Lachnospiraceae bacterium | reverse complement strand
TAATAGGCGACGGAGCAAAATGGGCGAAATCGACGTGTCTGTGGTGCTTGGCTGACACGGACACCGTCTACAAATCGTAGCCTTAAATTGTGCAATTTGACAAGTGCTAAAAAAAATACAAGCTTTTGACACCCTAATCTCTATAGGAAACTTCCTTGCAGGGGAACAGTCCTAATTGAAGCTATTGAAAGGGACAGAAGGTAAATTAAAATAAAATTTAGGAGGCAATAAATTATGGAAAAGAAACCTTATTATTTAACCACAGCAATTGCGTATACATCAGGAAAGCCACATATTGGAAATACCTACGAGGTAGTATTGGCAGATAGTATTGCCCGTTTCAAGAGACAGCAAGGCTACCAGGTGCGTTTTCAAACAGGAACGGATGAGCATGGACAGAAGATAGAATTAAAAGCACAGGAGGCAGGAATTTCTCCACAGGAATACGTAGATAATGTGGCAGGACAAATCAAGAGTATTTGGGATTTGATGAATACCTCTTATGACAAATTTATTCGTACTACAGATGCAGAGCATGAAAAACAGGTACAGAAAATATTCAAAAAATTATATGAAAAAGGAGACATTTATAAGGGACATTATGAAGGTCTTTATTGTACACCTTGTGAGTCTTTCTTTACTTCATCACAGCTTGTAGATGGAAAATGTCCGGACTGTGGAAGAGAATGTCAGCCGGCAAAAGAAGAGGCATATTTCCTAAAAATGAGCAAATATGCAGATCGTTTAATTGAACATATCAATACACATCCGGAATTTATCCAGCCGGAATCTAGAAAAAATGAAATGATGAACAATTTCCTATTGCCGGGATTGCAGGATTTATGTGTATCCAGAACCTCCTTTAAATGGGGAATTCCAGTAGACTTTGATGACAAGCATGTAGTATATGTATGGTTGGATGCACTTACCAACTATATCACAGGACTTGGATTTGATTTAGATGGCAATCATGATGAAAAATTTGAAAAATTCTGGCCGGCAAATCTACACCTAATTGGAAAAGACATACTAAGATTCCATACCATTTATTGGCCAATTATGTTAATGGCATTAGATTTACCATTGCCAAAGCAGATATTTGGACATCCTTGGTTATTACAGGGTGATGGAAAGATGAGTAAGTCTAAGGGAAATGTAATTTACGCAGATCAATTAGTGGAAATGTTTGGAGTAGATGCAGTACGCTACTTTGTGTTACATGAAATGCCATTTGAAAATGATGGTGTAATTTCATGGGAGTTAATGGTAGAGAGAATGAATTCCGACCTTGCAAATACCCTTGGAAACTTGGTAAATCGTACCATATCTATGTCTAATAAATATTTTGGTGGAGTAGTGAATAATAAGCAGGTAAATGAGCCTGTTGATGAGGAATTAAAGGCACTTACATTAGAAACACCAAATAAAGTGATTGCAAAAATGGATAAGCTTCGTGTAGCAGATGCTATATCAGAGATATTTGCATTATTTAAACGCTGTAACAAATATATAGATGAAACTATGCCATGGGCATTAGCAAAAGAAGAAGAGAAACAGGAACGTTTAGAAACTGTCTTGTATAACCTAGTAGAGAGCATTTGTGTAGGAGCAAGCTTGTTAGAGGCATTTATGCCAGAGACTTCTAAGAAAATTTTGGAACAGTTAAATACAACAAACAGAAGCTTAGAGGATATGAAAGAGTACGGAAAATATGTTTCTGGAACAAAGGTAACAGAGAAACCGGAAATTCTATTTGCCAGATTAGATGTGGCTGAAATTATGAAAAAAGTGGAAGAAATACAGGCTGCTCAAAAAGCAGAGGCGGGAGTTGGAATAGAGAAAAAGGATGATGAACCAGTGATAGAAATAGAAGCAAAAGAAGAAATTTCTTATGATGATTTTATGAAAATGCAATTCCAGGTAGGAAAAATTATTGCTTGTGAGGAAGTACCAAAATCCAAAAAATTATTATGCTCAAAGGTACAGATTGGAAATCAGGTAAAACAAATCGTGTCAGGAATTAAGGCACATTATTCTCCAGAGGAAATGGTAGGAAAGAAAGTTATGGTATTGGTAAATTTAAAACCTGCAAAGCTTGCAGGCGTTCTTTCTGAGGGAATGCTACTTTGTGCAGAGAATGAAAAAGGGGAATTGGCATTGATGGTTCCAGAAAAAAATATGCCATCAGGTGCAGAAATTTGCTAATAGTTGTTGGTTTTACGCCCTTTGCACTACAGTGCAAAGGGTGAACTATTATCAGGAGCTGTTAAATCTTAAAAATTCCTTAAAAAAATCTAAATCTATTGCATTTGAAAAAATATATGGTTATAATGCAATTAGTTTTCTGAATTTGCCAAATGCAATGAAAGAAGAATCCTGTTCACCCATATGAACAGGATAGGACATGAAAAACGATGAGGGAATGAAAGTGTATAAGAAGAAAGGAAAGAGAAGTATGAAAGCATTAAAAAAAGTAGCAGCAACAACAGCATTAGTAATGGGAATGACCACAATGGCAAGCTGTGGTTCTAAAACAGTTAGCATGCCACAAGAGGCAAAGGATATTGCAAAGCTTGCAACAGAAAGAACAGCTGAGTTAAAAAGTTATGAATTAAATGGATCTATGGGATTTGCAGTAGAAGCTATGGATCAGAAGCTTGATTTGGATGTAACCATTGATATGGTATACTTTAAGGATCCAATGAAGATGAAAATGGATATGAAAATGGTAGATAGCACAGGTGAGGTATTTAAGGAAGAAGTTACCACTTCTATGTACTTCATGAAAGAAGATAACAACTATGTTAACTATGTAGAAGCAGAAGGTCAGTGGACAAAAACAGTGTTAGATGCAGAAGATGAAGCCAATAAGAAGTTAATTGAGCAGATGGAAAATGGCATGACAACTATGGATGAAAGTCTTTATGATTTATACACCAAATCTGCTGACCAACCAGAAAATGAAACTTCTCTTGATTTTGTAATAACAGGAGAACATATAGTGGATATGTTAGAGAAAAGTGGTGTAGATACAAGTGCTTTAGAAGCATCAGGTGTTTCTACAGATATCTTTGCACAGATTGGTGAAATTCCAATGACAATGACAGTGGATAATGAAAATGTTTATTGGAAATCTGTATCTGTTGATTTAACAGAAATGGTGCAGAATTTACTTGATACTCTATTAGCACAGTATGGTGCTTTACTAGGAGAAGAAGAGGTTTCTGTAAAAGTAGGTGAGATCAAGATGGATCTAAGTTATAACAAATATAACGAAGCAAAAGATTTTACACTTCCGGAAGAAGCAAAGAATGCACAAGAAATATCAACTGACATCTTAGGTGAATATGAAGATAGTACATCATCAGATGTAGAGGTTGTAGAAGAATAAAAGAAACAGTTTCTTGTTTTGTATATGATGTTTGGAATAAAGTAAGCATAGAGAAATAAGCATTTGTATAAAAGTTAAAAGTGGATGGAACGAAAGAACGGTCTGATTTAAGTCAGACCGTTCTTAGTATGTGATGCAATCTTTGGCATTTTAGGAGATAGGATTGTTATGTACTAGGCTTGGGTTGGAAGCATGAAACAACAAGGAGCGGAGCCTTGTATGAAAGAAAAGAGAAGTATTGATTTACCAGGAGGAATTACATGGAAGAGAGAAAAACTTTGCAGTTGTATAAATTAGAAGGGGAATTGGAACGACTGGAATTTGAACACAAGAATGCATGTAAGGCAGATGAAGCAATAGAGAGGCGTATACAAAATTTCAGATTTTCCATAAAGCTGGCAGTAAGCTATAGTATTATAAGTTTACTATTTTTCGTGTTAGCTCCCTATCTTGTATTACTTGGAGGGGGCCAAGATTTATTAACGTTTGTATATCCGTTTATTTTAATTATCTTTATGGGATTAATAATTCTGTCGGCGGGGGCATTTTATCATGCTTTTTCAAAAAAGGGTAGATATTATCATTTGAAAAAAAAGAAAATGCAGACAGAACAAGCTGTTTTAGAGGCTGGGAAGCAATTAAGCAAAATTAATTTGCAAGTTGATACATTAAGAGAAGAGATAGTATATGAAGAGAAACAAGAGGATATAAAGGAGAACCCAGAGACAACAGAAGTGGTAGAAAGCGAAAATCAAAATCGTCTTAAGGAAATGCTTTTGCTTCAAGAAGCAAGAAAAGAAAAAGCGTATAAGGAGCTTTTGCGTGATTTGGAAAATATACAATTAGAAGAAATGAAAAATGAAAAGTGGATGAAAATATATGGTGTACAAACAATTTTAAGTATAGCATTGTTAGCATTACTAATTATTCTAAGGACCATATCTATTCATATTTTTCCGAAGGTATTTACAGAAGTAATAATTTTATTTATGCCTTGGGTAGCTATATTTCCATCTTCTATTATGTGGTTATCCAAGTACCTGAATCGATTTTGGGGTGAGGACTTGTGGATTAACAGAGTGTTATTCTCGGGAATACATGAATATTCTATAAGTGCAAGAAAGAATCAAATTTTAGTTGAAATAGAAAGACTTGAAAAGGAATTAGAAGAAAATAGATTGAAACAACGTAAGTGTTCAGCTGGAAGTGAATGGTAAAAATAAGTCTGTCACATTAAGCTAATATAATACAAGATATGGAATTATATAAAAATCCATATCTTGTAAAATATTTTCTTAGTGCCACACTTCTTTATATTAATCTAAATATTTCTTTAGGTCATCTACTTTATCAAGCTTTTCCCATGGTAAATCAAGATCATTGCGTCCAAAGTGTCCATAGGCAGCTGTTTGCTTGTAGATAGGACGTCTTAAATCAAGCATTTTAATAATACCTGCAGGTCTAAGATCAAAGTTCTCACGGATAATATTAATAATTGCTTCGTCCTTTAATTTTCCTGTTCCAAAGGTATCTACCATGATAGAGGTAGGCTGTGCAACACCAATGGCATAAGATAGTTGGATTTCACATTTATCAGCGATACCGGCAGCTACAAGATTCTTTGCAACGTAACGTGCAGCGTATGCAGCAGAACGATCCACTTTAGTGCAATCTTTTCCAGAAAAAGCACCACCGCCATGACGAGCATATCCACCATAGGTATCTACGATGATTTTACGTCCGGTCAAACCACTATCTCCGTGAGGTCCGCCAATTACAAAACGTCCGGTAGGATTAATATAGAATTTGGTATTCTCGTCTATCAACTCTTGTGGAAGAACAGCATCCATAACGTGCTTTCTAATATCAGTATGGATTTGTTCTTGTGTTACATCTTCTGCATGTTGTGTGGAAATGACAACCGCATTTAAATGAATTGGTTTTCCCTGTTCATCATATTCTACTGTTACCTGTGCTTTTCCATCTGGACGAAGATAAGGAAGTGTACCATCCTTTCTTACATCTGATAAGCGTTTGGTAAGCTTATGTGCTAAGGAAATAGGATATGGCATATATTCTTCTGTTTCATTGGTAGCATATCCAAACATCATACCCTGGTCACCGGCACCAATGGCTTCGATTTCAGAGTCAGTCATAGTATTTTCTTTTGCTTCTAATGCTTTGTCAACACCCATGGCAATATCGCTGGATTGCTCGTCTAGTGCAACAATAACACCACATGTATTGGCATCAAATCCATAAAGGGAGTTGTCATAACCAATTTCCTTGATTGTGTCTCTTACAATTTTCTGTATGTCTACATAGCCTTGGGTTGTTACTTCTCCCATAACAAGAACCAATCCTGTTGTAACAGCTGTTTCACAAGCTACACGACTCATAGGATCCTGTGCTAATAATGCATCCAAAACTGCGTCAGAGATTTGATCACAGATTTTATCTGGGTGTCCTTCGGTTACTGATTCTGAAGTAAATAGTAATTTTTCCATAAATATCCTCCGTTTCTATATGGATTAAAGTGTCAAAAAGTGCTTTCCACTATCCTTTCATACCATGTACAGCATGACTGAAGCATGTTATAACAGTTCATTTAACGCCTTAACCCTAATCCTATAAAGTAAAAAAATCCGTCATAAGACGGACTTGAAAAAATTCAAATCCTCTTATTGTTCGAATATTCGCTAAGATTGGCACCTTCCAAGTTCATATCTAATGGGGTTGCCGGGTTTCACAGAGCCTTCACTCTCCACCTCTCTGAATAAGAGAAACTGATTCTGTATTTTATTATGAGTTTAGCATACATTTTTTTTGCACATAAGTCAAGGGATTTTCATTGCAAAGTGATACTTTATCATGTTAGACTATGGAATAAGAAAGAGAGGTTGTTATATGGGGATAAAGGGAAAGCTATTTTGTGCATTTTTAATTATTACGATTATGCCTATTTCGCTCTTGGCAGGAGTATTTGGCATTTTATATAACATGCAAACCGGAGTAATGGAAAAGTATGGAGTGGCGGAAACCACAGTAGAGGATTTTATATCTAACCCTGTGCAAATTATAAATCAGGTAACAAACAAAGACTATAAAGAATTGCAAAATAAAGTCAAAGAGCAGGTTTTGGAAATGGAGAATGCGGATTTTCTAGATGCCTATAATAAACAGCTATTGTGGAAATTTTCTTATTTGGTGGTGCGTAAAGATGGAGAATATATATATATTGGTGACGAAAATAATTTTCATATGCTAGAGGAAGATATACCAAGTAGTGCAAGCTATGATAACATGGAAGAAGTAGGTGTGTATATGGGTGGGGAGAATGCTCATTTACTAAAGCCCTATAGCTTTACCTTTGCAGATGGCAGAGAAGGCACCTTTTTTATTGTGACCTATATCAATGGATTTTTTCCAGTTATTCGGAGCACGGTGCTTCAGTTCGTCCTTTCATTTATGGTAATCATTTGTTTTACGGCGATTCTGTTGATTTTATGGGTATATGGTGGTATTGTAAGGCCTATCAATGTATTAAAACAGGCTACCCATAAAATGCGAGACGGAGATTTGAATTTTTCAGTCTACTCTAATAGCAGTGACGAGATTGGCATGCTTTGCAAGGATTTTGAAGAAATGCGTATCAGGCTAAAAGAGTCCATCGATTTGCGTTTGCGATATGAACAGGAAATGCGGGAAATGATAAGTAACATATCTCATGATTTGAAAACCCCATTAACAGCAATTGAGGGTTATACAGAAGGAATTATAGATGGTGTTGCAAATACACCGGAGAAACAGAAAAAATATTTGGATACAATACATAGAAAAGCAAAGGCAATGTCTGCTTTGGTGGATGATCTTTCCATGGCATCTAAAATCGAGAATGGAATTGTACCCTATGTATTACGACGAGTGAAAGTGTTAGATTTTTTTGATGATTGTATTCAGGAAATAGGAGAGGATTTAAGATTTTATCAAATTAAGTTGATTTACGAAAATACTGTAGGTAAGCAGCTACGAGTAGAGGTTGACCCGGAACAGATAAAGAGGGTAATCAATAACCTTGTGGGGAACGCCATTAAGTATATGGGAGAAGACCCTGGTTGCGTATGTCTTTACGTAAAAGAGATAGAAGAGAGTATGCATACAGACTACAAAATAAAAGAAGACGGAAAAGGAATTTTTGGAAAGAAAATGAAATATAAAGAGGAAAAGAAAATGCCAAAAATTCAGATAGAAATAAAGGATAATGGAAGAGGAATTTCAAAGGAAGACTTGCCAAACATATTTAACCGTTTCTATCGTGGGGATGCATCCCGACATTCTTGGGAGGACGGTAGTGGATTAGGTTTGGCTATTGCAAAAAAAATTGTAGAGGAACATGGAGGAAATATTTGGGCGAATAGTGAAGTCGGAGTTGGTACCAGTGTTTTCTTTACTATTCCGGTATTTGAGGAGAAACAGGAGGAAGTATATGAGTAGGATTTTAATCATAGAGGATGAGGCAGAAATTGCAGAGTTAGAAAGAGATTATTTGTGTATCAATGGTTATGATGTAGTTATTGAAAGCCGGGGAAATACAGGACTGGCAAAAGCTATGGGGGAATCTTTTGATTTAATCATTTTAGATTTGATGCTACCAGGGATTGATGGTTTTGAGATTTGTCGTAAAATCAGGGAAAGTCAAAATATTCCCATTCTGTTAGTTTCTGCCAAAAAGAATGATGTAGATAAAATCCGTGGACTAGGTCTGGGAGCAGATGATTATATTACGAAACCATTTAGTCCCAGTGAATTGGTAGCAAGAGTGAAAGCACATTTGGCAAGATATGAAAGATTAATTAGTCAGGGAATCCCCAAAGAAAACGAGGCAATAGAAATTGGTGGATTAAAGATTGATTTGGCGGCTCGAAGAGTTTATATAAATGGGGAAGAAAGAAACTTTACTGCAAAAGAGTTTGATTTATTGACATTTTTGGCACAAAATCCAAATCGGGTGTTTACAAAAGATGAGCTTTTTGAAAAAATATGGGGAATGGAATCCTGTGGAGATATTGCCACGGTAACAGTACATATTAAAAAGCTACGGGAAAAGATAGAGGTGAATAGTTCCAACCCGCAATTTATTGAAACAATATGGGGTGTAGGATATAGATTTAAGGTGTAGCAGAAAAAATAATAAAAGTCGTTGAATGATTTAAATAAACTGTATATAATATAGTTAGAAGTAAATGTTTGCCGCTTGCTGATGGTGCGGGATATAAGTGATTCAGTTCGTAAATGTTCGCCACTTGCTATACAGGTGGGATATAAATGGTATAGTTTGTAAATGTTCCCCATCGGCTTATGTCGGTGGGGAATTTGTGTAAGGGGGAAAATTTGAAAGTACAACAGGGGTTTTCGTATCATATAAAAGATGATTTTTTTGAAGAGGAAAAAGACAAATACATAATGAGTAATAAAGAGGATGGAAATTATCGTCCGCACTTTTATGCAGTTCAGGATAAAAAGAATTCAGATTTATACTGGATGATACCAATTAGTTCTCAAGCTGAAAAATATAAAAAAATAATGGAAAGGAAAATAGAAAGATATGGCAAGTGCAATACAATTATAATTGGTAAGTTTGCAGGAAAGGAAAATGCTTTTTTAATTCAAAATGCATTATGAAGTGATGTATCAGCAGGAGAGAGGCAGATGAATCAGATTGTAAAAACGAAGCTATTTGATATAATAGAAAAGTAAAAATGAAGTTGACAAATAAACAAGTAGTCAAAAGTATGATGACAAGATAAGAAAGAGGATGAATAATGAAGATTGCTGTATTTTCCGATGTTCATGGAAAACTTAAAGCATTAAAAGCGGTGCTTGAACAGATTAAAGAAAAAATGTAGATATGACGGTGTTTTTAGGAGATATTTTTCAGCGTGGGAATGAAGAAATAGAATGCTTGGAACTATTAAAAGATAATGAAATAGTATGTTTAAAAGGCAATTGCGAACTTTATATGGAATTTGGAGTTGATATTGACCCTGATGTGGAATACTTGAGGGATTATTATGACGAAACAAGAAAAAAACTTACAAGTGAGCAAATGCAGTTTATCAAACAGATGCCGTTGTTTTATGAAAATGAGTGTCATGGACATAAAATACATTTTTCGCATTTTCTGTTTTCAGATATTAATTCGTCGTATCCTTTTTTACAACTGGCAGACTTGAAAAATGGTGTATTTGATACGGTTTGTAAAAGTGAAGACGTAATGAAATATGAACTTGTTGTAATCGGACATTCTCATCAAAATTTCGTGAAAGGAAATGTGGTTTCTGTTTCAGCATCTGGGGTAGAAGGGGCTTCGTACCTTTTGATTGAAGATAACGGGGATGGTGTTAGCTTTGAACATATTAGTATTGATGCTTTAACAAACTAACTAAAACAAGAAGTGCGTTAAGTTTAACGCAGAATTATGTTTTAATTTATAAAGATACTATGCTTAATGTGTAGTATCTTTTTCTCTGCCAAAAATCCCGAAATATTTCCACAAAATTCATATAAAATATGAGTTGCTTTTGGGGTGTTATGAGTTATAATTTTTATATCAGCGAAATGGTAATATTACCACTTTTGAAAAGGCGGAGCGAATATTACCAAAAATATT
>JAFQAU010000207.1 GCA_017399885.1 Lachnospiraceae bacterium | reverse complement strand
GTTCTTTATGGTAGAACTGGGTGCTGTCCTGTCGGCATGTATTGTTTATTTTTCGTTCCGGAAGGATAAGGGCGCGATCCCAAAGTCGGGCCCAAACACTTCATTTACAATCTTTTCCGCCTCTTTTATGCCAACTATATTCCCTCTCTTTGCCCTCATTGTTACTAATATCTCAGAAATTCCACGTCTATTGTCAAGTCTTACCACTCGCTGAACGCTTATCCCTCGCTCTCTAAATCTTCCTGTCAAGTCCTGAAGCTGTTCATCTGTCACTCCATGTAAATCATATGTATTCCCAAGGCTTTCCCCTAATATTTTAGACATTTCCAAAAGCTGGGTGGCTATAATCCTTTTACTGTCTGCCAGCTTATTCTTATATATTTGATTTTGCCTTATTAGCATATTGCATCTGATACAATCAGGGTTATTTACACATCCACATTGGTCCATATCGAAAAATATTTCTCGCTGATTAAATACTGCCTTCTCCACACTCTTTGCCATTTTAGCAAATGCATCTGATATACTGTTCATTCTCTCCTCATATGAATTAAGCTTTTCCTTGTACCCCTCTTTGTCCTGCTTGTCCCGTTCTCCTTTTCCAGGCATCTGAAACATTTCTATTAATTTATAGAATAAAATGCTTAAGCACATAGTCAAAACTGCCGTAGCCGTAGCCATAAGCATAGTATCCTTTCCACCATTTGACATTATAATATCCGTCATCTCCATAGTATATAAAACGCCACCTCCAAGAAGCGTTCCCGTGATGATTGGAACTCGCGACTGCTTTCCTTCCATAATGTAGAAAACAATCATAATGGCAAACAGCACCAGCGCATACTTTGTCCCCTGAAGAAATCCTACACTATAATAAATTCCTACTAACATAATTGGATATAGCGGATACCTTAAAAGCCTACTACACCATACAGCTATAAAATATCCTATTGCCACAGGCTGAAACCCTCCCAATGCCACCTGTGTACTTGCCAATCCTATCATTTGTACTACAATGGATTTAAAAATTCTTCCTTGCATAAAAATAACCTCCTTATGTTTTAAACATAGGAGATTATAAATCACTGATTATTATTTTTTTGTCAAACTGCGGTCCATTAATCACATTATTTTAAGACATAAAATCCAAATATCTCTTTTTTGAATCGAATAGAGGGACCAGAGATTTTTTAACATCTTAAGGAACTCTAGGCTTATATAAAATCTCATCCGGATAGACAAGACCAAGCTCCTTTGCCTTCTCCTCCACGTATTTTAAAGTCTTTACATATACCTTCAAATCTTGAAGTTCAAGGGTTCTATTCTCCTGCTCCTGTATGAGCTCCTGAAGTCTTTGAACCTCCTGCAAATCTTTATCTAACTCTTCCTGCTTATTAGAATTTGCTATAGCAAGAGTACCGCAAAAAAAGGCTACAACTAAAAAAATCATAACCATAGCCGCTTTATGAGACTTCTTCTTTTTTGCGTAATTTCTTGGCATTATCTACAACAACCTTTCTAAACAAGTATCTTAAGCCCATTATAGCCTTAGATAATGGTTTTTTCAAGATAATATTAATGATTTTGTTTATGTACTTTGATGCATATTTTACCAAAAATCGACCAAAGGATGCTTTGTATATGTATGCGCCACCTAATACTCCAACTATAATATACCACCTTAAAGCGCCGTCATTCTGCTCGTAAAAGGAAAAGAACACTACAAAGCCCGCGAGTATCCAAAAGATAAAGTCCTCAATGTTAATGATTATATACTTATGTCTTATTATTCTTCTAAACAATCTTAATATGTCATAGACAGCCATAATGACCAATCCAGTATACAAAGAGTTTAACAGAAGCAATGCTTCATCTACTATATATTCCTCCATCAGCCAAACAACCTTCCTAAAAGGTTTTGCTTTTTCATTGCCTTAGAATCAGCATACACAAACTCATTTACCATACCTTCAAAGAAAATCTCTTTCCTATCAAGATTAATTCCCTTTACATGAAGG
>JAFQAU010000206.1 GCA_017399885.1 Lachnospiraceae bacterium | reverse complement strand
GTGGTGTAACAAATACCAGTAACGCATCAGGAAATACCTTCTTTACCTGTAATGCTCCCTGTATTTCTATCTCTAAAATTACATCTTTCCCTTCAGCAAGCTTTTCTTCTACGTAAGCCTTAGGAGTTCCGTAATAATTATCAACATATTTTGCCCACTCAATCAGCTGGCCTTCTTCTATCATCTTTTCAAATTCTTCTTTTGTCAAGAAAAAATATTCTCTTCCATTCACTTCTCCAGCTCTTGGCTCTCTTGTTGTTGCTGAAATAGACAAGCTATATCCATATTTTTTTACCAACTCTTTCATCAGTGTGCCTTTTCCCGCACCCGAAAATCCAGACACTACCGTTAAAATGCCTTTTTTATTCATTGTATATACCTCTATTCATTCTCAACCTTTTTAGCTATGGTTTCCGGTAGCAATGCTGACAGCAATACATGTCCACTATCCATTACAACCACCGATTTTGTCTTTCTTCCACACGTAGCATCCACAGCCATTCCTGTATCCTTCGCATTCTGCACCATACGTTTTATGGGTGCCGCATCAAAATTTATAATAGATATAATCTTTTTGGCATTCACCAGATTTCCATAGCCTATACTTATAAACCTTTGCAAACAAACACCTCTCTTTATTACTCAATATTTTGTATTTGTTCTCTAATCTTCTCAATCTCTGTTTTTAAATCAATTGCTCTTGCTGATACTTCCATATCATTGGCTTTAGACAATATGGTATTTGCTTCACGATTCATCTCCTGGGCTATAAAATCAAGCTTTCTTCCTATATTATCTTCTTGCTCCATGGTATTCCTTAGGTTGGTAATATGACTACGCAAACGCACAGTCTCTTCATCTACACATACCTTATCCGAATAGACAATTAATTCCGTTGCAAGAACAGCTTCATCAATCTGTTTGTCACCTAATATTTCTTTTACCTTATTAGTAAGCTTTTCCCTATAGTCTTTTAACATCTGTGGATATCTTTCTTCAATGTAAAAGACTAATTCTAATAACACTTCTGTTTTTTGGAAAATATCATTTTTTAGATGTTGTCCCTCGTCAATACGACTTTGTACAAATTTTTCAGCAGCCTTCTCAACTACCTCCTCTAAAAATGTCCATATTTCTTCTTCATCCATATTCTGTTCTTCTAGGGAAAATACTTCCGGATACCTGGATAACTTAGCAATAGTTACATCATTCTCCATCTGAAGCTTTCTAGAAAGTTTATTTAAGTTATTCCAATATGCCAGTGCTAATTCTTCGTTATACTTAACACAAACTTTTCCTTCGGTATAATCCTCGTAACCAATAAAAACATCAACCTTACCACGGCTTATGTATTCTTTTAATTTGTTACGTACTGCAGTTTCTAAAAAACTTAGTTTCTTAGGCAATCGTATGGAAATATCGCTATACCGGTGATTCACCGACTTTATCTCTACTACAAGCTTGCGCTCCTCACTTACTGCCTCAAATCTTCCAAAACCTGTCATACTCTTTAACATTGCATACACTCTTTCTTGTTTATTTTGTGACTGCATAGCCTTTGTTCTAAATAACACTTTCAAAGGGCATAGTAAGACGTAACAGTTCAGCAAAGCGATTGCCCCTGCCTAAACTGTTACACAATAAGATACTTTTTTTATTATAATATTGACAATTAGCAAAGTCAACTAATTTGCATGTATTTTCCTATTATTCTAGTAAGTGTTCGCTACTGTTCTCCTTACTATTTGCCCATTCATCAACACAGAATATTTTTATGATTGAAAGTTTAATTTCTCCAAAGCTGTTCCTCCAATTGGTATACAATATTCTCTAAAATTTTAAGTCTGGCATAATATTTGGAATTTGCTTCCACTATTATCCATGGCGAAATTATAGTTGAAGTTTTTTCAAGCATTTTATTAACCATAACCTCATACAAATCCCATTTTTCTCGATTTCTCCAGTCCTCTTTCGTTAGCTTCCACGCCTTATCCGGATTATTTTTTCTAGCAAGAAATCGTTTCTTTTGCTCTTCCTTATCAATCTGTAACCAAAATTTCAATATAACTCTATTTTTCTCCTGCCATTGCTGTTCCATCTGATTTATTTCTTCATATGCCCGTTTCCACTGTTCCCTGGTGCAAAGCCCCTCTATGGGCTCAACCATTACTCTTCCATACCAGCTCCGATCAAATATAGTAATATATCCCGGTTTAGGAATATGTCTCCAAAAACGCCACAAATAATGATGGGATTTTTCCAGGTCGTTTGGTGCACTAATGGGTACCACCTCATAACTTCTTGGATCCAAGCACTTTGTTATTCTTTTTATGGCACCTCCTTTTCCAGCTGCATCCCAACCTTCTAATACAATTACAAGTGAAAGTTTTTTTTCTTTCATTTGCAGCTGCAGCTTCTGTAATTTTTTTTGTAATGTTTTTACCTGTTTTTTATAATACTTTTTCTCCACTGTTTTATTTAAGTTTATCTTAGCCAAACAAAGCTCCTTTATCCTTTTGAAATCATACTTTATTTCATCCTCTTCTGCTAATATAAACTTTTCTTCTCTTGTTTTTTCTTTTTCCATCCCCTGCTTACATTTTTCCATAATATGCTTTAATATAAGCTCTTTTCCTTGTCCTTTACTTACATCCACAATATGCCAATTACAAAAAGAAAAACTGGTATCTTGTATCCATCTATTCCATCTATTCTTTTCCTTTTTATATTCTTTTGAAAAAAATTCCTTATGCTTATCTTTTCGTATTTTTTCCAAATTAAATTGTTCTTTTTCACAATATAAAAAGATTTTTATTACAACCACACCATCTTCTATTAATTGCTTTTCAAAATTTTCTATATGTTCTATACTTTTTAAACGTTCCTCTCTGGATACCTTTCTATTTCTTAAGCATTCTCCATGCCAATTTTTATCATATATATGAAATTTCCCCTTTTCCGGCATACAGGTCCAATACTTCCATAGAAATGGCATATGTGTATCCTTTGGAAGTTTATGGGAAGCAATTACTTGAAAACCTCTTGGATCCAGTTCCTCTATTATTTCATTTATTACATTGCCTTTATCAATTACGGACAGCCCTTCTAATACTATCATAACTGGAATTTTTTTATCTTTGCATTCCCTTTGAACTTTTGATAATTCTAATGCTAATTCTTTCTTTTTATTTCCCACTATAAAACACCTCATTTTCCTAAAGCATCACTTCTAGAGCATTAAGAAGATTTTAAAACAGCAATTCTAACATATTTTTCGCAAAGTTTTTTCTCTCTGCGTGCTTATGTAATAGCAGATTCAAAACTCTTCCCATATACAAAAAGAGCCTAAACAGGCTCTTTTTTAGTATAAGTGTTTTTTTGGGTTTTATGCATCTTTTAGAAAAGCTAAATATCCTTTTTTCGCTTCATAGATATCTGCTTTACTGGTCATTTCCCATGGTGCATGCATACTTAAGACAGCAACTCCACTATCAATTACTTCCATGCCATATAAAGATAGTATATACGCAATGGTTCCACCACCACCTAAATCAACCTTTCCAAGCTCTGCTGTCTGATAACAAACATTATTGTCATCCATAATTCTTCGAAGCTGCGCTATATATTCTGCATTGGCATCATTAGATCCAGATTTTCCTCTTGATCCGGTAAATTTATTAAATACCATTCCTTTTCCAAAATAAGCAGTATTTTTCTTTTCAAAAGCAGATCCATATGTAGGGTCATAGGCTGCACTTACATCCGATGATAACATCTTTGAGTTAGCTAAGGTTCGACGTAATGTAAGTTCTGTGTACTCGTCTAAAGCATCCAATAATTCTGCCACTGTATTTTCAAAGAAATTGGATCGCATTCCTGTGGCTCCTACACTGCCAATCTCCTCTTTGTCCACCAACAAACAACAGCTGGTAGTTGTAGGTTGTTCCTGTTCTAACATGGCAACTATAGACGTATAAGCACAAACCCTGTCATCCTGTCCATATGCCAAAATCATACTTCTATCAAAGCCGGATTCCCTTGCCTTCCCAGCTGGTACAACCTCTAATTCCGCTGAAATAAAGTCTTCTTCTTCAAAATCATAAGTCTCCTTTAATAACTTTAATATATTCTCTTTTACTGCCTCTTTTTCTATCCCCTTTAAAGGCTGACTTCCAAAAATAATATTAAGATCTTCCCCTTCGATTACTTTGCGTGCTTTTTTCTCTAACTGTTCCTGAGACAAATGAACTAACAGGTCAGTAATACAAAATACCGGATCCTCTTCTTTTTCTCCAATAACCACATGAATGGTGGTTCCATCTTTCTTCACTACCACACCATGAATTGCAAGTGGAATCGTTACCCATTGATATTTTTTTATTCCACCATAATAATGCGTATCAAGATATGCAAATCCTTGTTCTTCATATAGTGGATTCTGTTTTAAATCCAGCCTTGGCGAGTCAATATGGGCACCCAAAATATTCATTCCCTCTTGTATAGGCTTTGTTCCTATATGAAATAATGCTATGGTCTTCTTCATACAGGTTGCATATACTTTATCTCCTGATTTTAATTTCTTACCATTTTTCT
This sequence comes from Lachnospiraceae bacterium, assembly GCA_017399885.1. Lineage (GTDB taxonomy): Bacteria > Bacillota > Clostridia > Lachnospirales > Lachnospiraceae > CAG-411. The sequence continues at coordinate 1,747 of JAFQAU010000206.1, read as the reverse complement.
TTATTTGTTCTAAATCTTCATAACCTGCTGCTTTCATAAGTTTTATAATCTCTTCCACACATTCTCGTTCTGTCTTTCCAGCATCTAAAAACTCTCTATAATCCTTGCATAGTTTTTCTAGCTGGGTAATTTCTGTTGGTGAATATTCTTTCCATGCATTCTTTCTTTCCATCATGATACCTTCCTTCTCCTGCTATGAAATTCAATGATACAACTTCCTTAAGGGTGCAACTGCCCTCTTTCATTACATAATGGTCGTAACGGTCAGCCAGGTGACCAAACTGTTACTATTTTTCCTTTTTGAAAATATAGTTCTCTAAAAAAAGACCATTGCTTACAAAATGCAACAAAAAGAATTCTAAATCTCTATCGATGCATTTCCCTTGCAACAGTCTTTTCTGTTTTTAAAAATATTTTTTCGAACCCCAAAGATTACTACGTTTCAAGTCTACATACTCATTATAGGCTTTTTCTAAAATCTGTTTTTCATTTGAAAACTTCAGCAAATGATATGCTTCATGAAACTTATAATAACCGGAATCCATAAAATACTCTTCTCGTTGTGGTTTACTATAATAACTATCAGCCATCATTAAATACCAATGAACATTCTTTACTACTGTATCAGTAGAAGTACTGAAGGTATACTGACTTTTATCTACATATTTTATAATTAATCCATCAACACCAGTTTCTTCCTTCACTTCACGAAGTGCAGTCTCTTTATACTCTTCGCCTTCTTCTACTGTTCCTTTGGGTAATACCCAACCTTCGTACTTATTCTTGTAATTCTTATACAGCAATAAAATCTTACCTCTGAAAATTACCACACCACCACAGCTTGTTGCCTCAACCATCGCAATTCCTCCTGTTTCTTATTGCCTCGCAATATGAATTGGTGTGAATATAACTGTACTCAGTATACTCCTTTTCCCCCTTATTTTCAATAGAATTGCTCTAATTTCCTAAATAGGATTGAAAAATTTTCTTGGCGATTGGCACTGCATATTCGCTACCGGTCCCTGCTCCCTCTACAATTACTGTAACTGCAATCTTAGGATTGTCAGCCGGTGCAAAACCTATAAACCATGCATGCGATTTTTTTGTAGAATCATACTCTGCCGAACCTGTTTTTCCCGCTACCGAATAAGAAAGACTATTTAAAGAGGTGGCTGTTCCATTTTCAATAACCTGCGTCATATACTTATTTAACTGTTTTGCCTCTGCCTCTGACATAACATCTCTACAAGACTTAGGATTATTTTTTCGGACAATTCTCCCGTTGTTACTTTGTAGAAAATCCACTACATAAGGCTCCATCATAACTCCATTATTTGCCACAGCTGACACAATCATGTTTGCATGCAGAGGGGTAATCTGTGTTTTCCCCTGTCCCATGGAGGTATGCATAACTTCTTCTTTATTTGACTTTCCATTCAATATAAAGCTGCTTTTATTATGAACTATTTTAGTTGGCAATTTAGCATTGAAATATAACTTATCACAGGTCTGTCGAAATTCGTTTGTATTTAACCTAGTACCAAGATAAGCAAAGCATGAATTACATGATTTTGCAAAGGCTGTACACAGATCGATTTGTCCATGAACCTTATTTCGATAACAATTTACCGTATATCCATCTTGCTTTTCCGTACCTTGACAGGCATAGGAGAAATTCTCATAGCTATTATCCTGTCTTATATAAGATAATGTGGTAACTACTTTAAAGATAGATCCCGGTGGATAT
>JAFQAU010000205.1 GCA_017399885.1 Lachnospiraceae bacterium | reverse complement strand
TTCAGCACAGTATCTTCGCTGCCGTAAATGGAAAGAACCTCTAGCTCTGTAGTAGACAAATCAGCAGTAGAATAGGAGCCGAGGAGGATAAGTCCTTGATAATCATTAGCATGAGTTTCAAGATAAGAGGCAGCCATAGCTCCGCCGAGAGAATGTCCACCGATGTACCAATTTTCTATTTCTGGAAATTGTTCTTGGATACCATCAGCTGCATTCATATCTAAGACGGCAAGATTGAAAGGCATTTTGAGTAGTACGCATAAGATACCTTCTTCGGCAAGAGAGTTCATTAAGGGCAAATAAGCAGTATATTCTACTTTACCACCTGGATAGAAAATTAAACCTGTCGTTGCTTTTTAAGGTGCGAAAAGGATAGTATCAACAGTAGTTTCTTGGTAAGCATTATTTTGTGGTAAAAAAGCTTGGATAGCTTCCTTATCTGCTCTGTAATAGTCATTAAGATAGATGCTGGCAATACAGCCGACAGCGAGGCTGACAAGAAGAATAGTTATTAATATTTTAATTTTCTTATTTTTCATAATAATTCACTCCATAAACATATATCTAAAAATTTATAAAGTTAGTATAACATAAACGGAAGTACTGAGACGAGGCTGGGACAAAAGTCTTTTAGCTTGAAATGAAACACTCCGGATTTAGTCCAATTCACTAAATCCGGAGTGTTTTTTATCTTTTCATTCAATAATATTGTCCGTCTAGCTGCCAATTTCCTTATATTTGTAGCCATAAGTGCTAAACCTATCTCATTAAATACTTTCTCTTTTCCACGTACAGAAAATCTACTGAAACCTAAATTAGCCTTCAGATTCCCAAATACTGGCTCTACATCGATTTTTCTTCTCCAATATATCGATGCTGTATTTTCGTCTGAAAGCTTCTCTCTTATATATGCTTTTTGTTTTTCAAAATGAACATTTATCCTTATTTGACGATGGCTGCCTTCTTTTACTTTTGTACAGTCACTTCTAAACGGACAACCATTACAATCTTCACATTCATATACTTTAAATGTTCTTTGGTAGCCATACTTGTCTTTTTTATGAGAATTATATCGATAGGTTAATCGTTTATTATTCGGACAAACATAACAATCTTCTGCCTCAGCATAATACCAATTTTCTGTATTAAATAGGTTGTTCTTGTGTTTCTTTTTCTGCTCTTTTCTATGCAGGGTATAGGGAATAAGTGCTTCTAATTCTCGCTTTTCTAATATTTCTTCGTAATTTGACTCACTTCCATAACCTGCATCAGCTACTATATATTTTGGCAATGAAAAAAAGTCTTTTTCTATACTATCTAAGAATGGTATTAATGTGCGTGTGTCTGTTGGATTGGGATAAACATCATAGGCAAATGCAAATTGACCTTCTGTTGCTATCTGGATATTATAACCGGCTTTTAATTGTCCATTCTTCATGTAATCGTCTTTCATTCTCATAAAGGTTGCATCAGGGTCTGTTTTTGAATAACTATTTCTATCTCCTAATATTTCCAGATTTTTTTGATATTTTTCTTTTCTCTCTTTCATTTCACTTAACTCTTTAAGAGCTTTTTTAGGATTTTTTCTTTCCCTACGGAGTTCTTTTCTTTCTGCAGCTTCTTTCGTTTCTTCGATTAACTCATCATACTTAGCTACATTTTCTTCCAAAGATTCTAATATTTTTGTTAATTCTTCAACTGTTAATTCTTCTTCGTTTTCACGTACAAGTTCTGGTATTATCTCTTGTTCTAATAATTCGTCATATAGTTTATTGGATTTTTCTATTAGCTTTTGATGATATTTATCTACAGATTTTTTCCATACAAAAGTGAATTTATTGGCATTAGCTTCTATCTTTGTTCCATCAATAAAGATTGTTTCTGCAGTAATTATTTCTTCTTTTACCAATTGAGTACGAAATTGAACAAAACATTGGCGTAAAAGTTCTTTCATTTCTGGATGTATTCTAAATCTATTTATGGTACGATAACTTGGTTCATATCCTTGAGCTAACCACATCATGCGAATACTGTCTTTTAACAAATTTTCTATTTTGCGCCCTGAAAATGCTGATTGGGTGTAACCACATAAAATAATTTTTAACATCATGCGTGGATGATAGGATGGAGCTCCTTCTAGGGAATAAAATTTAGCAAAAGCTTCTTCGGGAATGCTTTCTACTAAATGGTTGATATGATAAGCTATATCATTTTCTTGTAATTTTCTTTCTAAATCCATAGGCAAAACCAATTGTTTCATGTTATAATGTTTGTACATAAGAATCTTCCTTTCTTTTCCTGTTATGAGGTTTGTGGTGAACTTATTTTAACATATTTGAAAGAGGATTCTTATTTTTTATGAAAAAATCCGTAGATTTTTGGTTTGATTTCCAAAAATCTACGGATTTCCTTTTTTGAGGCTTAGTTCTGTCCCAGCCTCTTATTTTTTATTTATCTATTTTTTTTCTTTTACAAAAATAACAGTCATTACAAAGGCGATAAACATCATAACTAAACCGCCGCCATAAGCGTAATTGATACC
>JAFQAU010000204.1 GCA_017399885.1 Lachnospiraceae bacterium | reverse complement strand
CGGCTCAGGTGGATCAGGCGGATCAGGTAGATCAGGTGGATCAAATTCATCAAGTGTAACTGGTTCAAGTAGAAAAGGCAGAGGAAATATAGTTAGAGGGCTAAATGCAGTAGGTTCCACAGGAGGAAAACTAACAAGAAAAGCAGGAGGGGCATTATTAGGAGCAGCAGCAGGAACTGTGGCATTAGCAGCGCAAGTAGCAGATGGAGATTTATTTGAAGATCCACAAAAAGCACTAGGACAAGTTGCAATGGGAGTTGGAGCAGGATATATAGCAGGAAATAGTATAACAGGTACAGCATTAAGTGGTGTTAAAGGTGCAAAGGACTGGATAGATAAAAAGCAAATAGGAATAGAGGAATTTAACAATAGAGAATTTGATAGAAAATTCTATGCAAGTGAGGGATATAAAACTATAAAACAAGACGAAAAAGTAAATGCAATGTGTGAAGCAGCAGGAGTACCTGTAAGAGAAGCGGTACAAAACTATCTAAATGCAGGAGTATCAGACCCAGATAAAATTAAAGAAGCATTACAAAACGGAATAGGTGGAGATGCATATAAAATATATAGTGATGCAGGAATAGACAGTGCCAAGAAAATGGGAGCACTACAAGATGCAGGAGTAGATGCGCAAACATACAAAGATATATATAAAGACAAAGGAATTGATAATGCATCAAAAATAGCAAAATTAAAGAAGAAATTCCCTAAAATGAATGATGAATCATTATCAAATTGGATGGTTTTAGCACAGAACAAGCCAAGTAGTTTAGATGATTTTAAAAATCAATGGGTAGGAAAGAGATGGAACAAATTAAAGGTAGATGATGCAATGGCAGAAAGAATATATAGACAATTAGTGAATTTCTTTTAAAATATAGGCAGATTTTATATCTGCCTATAACACTATAAGAGAGGTGAAAGACATGACTACAGAAGATAGAAAAAATGAAGCTCAAGAAAAAAGTGCATTAGCTGAGGCAATGGGTGCTGCAAAGAGAAAGTCAAAAGATATGGCTAAAAAAATGATGAAAAAAGTAGCATTAGCGTTTGCAAAGGCTGCAATACCAATGTTTTTAGCATTATTGAAAGTTCTAGCTGTTGTAATTGTAGTAGCAATTATAACATCATTAATAGGTTCAGTATTAGATTGGTTTAGTGGTGGAGAAAGTAACACAAATACAGATGAAACATATAATTCAGTTGTTTCAACAGAAGCTAGTGGAATGGATATAACTAGTGAAACAATAAGATTATCAGAAGATGAGATAAAAAGCTATATAGAAAATTATGATAGCACCAATATAACTCTAAAGAATGAAATGTTAGGCAAAATAGAAGAAATATATAAATGGCAAGAAGATTATGGCTATAGTGCCATGTTCTTAATAACAATAGCGTTTGAAGATAATATAAATGCAGAAGCCATTGATGATTTTATTACAGAAATGAGCACAAAAGCAGCTACATGGAATATAAATGGATATAAAGCAACAAAGGAAATAGCAAAGGAGTATGTGGCAGATGATACTTATGCAGACTGGGCAAATAATATCGAAAATAAAATACAAGAAAATGCAGTGAAATCCGGAATAATAATACTTGGGCAAGAAGTAGCACTATCAGGAGATGGATATGATAATGCATACATAAGTAAAAAAGGAACAATGTATAGGAACTATAAGCAAACTAAAGGTTCATATTCTCAGGTAAAATGGTGTGGGGAGGATACTATATATGAATCAGCATGTCCATTAATATGT
>JAFQAU010000203.1 GCA_017399885.1 Lachnospiraceae bacterium | reverse complement strand
TACTCACAAAATTGGGCAAAAATCTCCTATCGTCTGCTTGTGTTTGTCTGGCACGGACACCATCTGCAAATTGTTATCTTATTGTTGTGCAATTTGACAAGTGCAATTTAGGTTATGTGCTTTTGACACCCTAATCTTTATATATAGGAAAGTTCCCTGCACTTTTCTATAGAGTCTCTCCCAAGGAACGCATGAATCTGGAAGGAAAAATAATGGTATAACTTAAATGAATCAGTAATAAAATAAATTGATACAAGAATTAGGGATGTAAATATGGCAGGAAGATATAAAAAAAATTGGCGCCAGGATAGAGTTGTCAATTATGTTCGTACATATCATAAAAGAAATGTTTTGCTTGTATTGATTGCTTTTTTCATAGTTATATTAATTTTAGTAGGTCGATTGGGATATTTAATGATAGGAAGGTCTGAACATTTTGGAGTAAAGGCCAAAGAGATACAGGAAAGAGAAAGAAGTATCAAAGCGCAAAGGGGAAGAATTCTTGATCGTAATGGTGTGGAATTGGCGTCAAATAAACCAGTATCCACAATTTCTGTGATTTACAGCCAGATAACAAAACCAGAGAAGGTTATTAAAGTACTTGTGAAGGAATTGGGGCTATCGGAGGAATATGTAAGGCAAAGAGTAGAGAAAAAATCTTCAATAGAAAGAATAAAGTCTAATGTGGAGAAGGAAACGGCGGATAAAATAAGAGCTTATGAGTTGGATGGGGTAATGGTAGATGAAGACTATAAGAGATATTACCCTTATTCCAATCTCGTTTCTAAAGTAATTGGATTTACAGGAAGTGATAACCAAGGGATTATTGGATTAGAAGTAGAGTATGATGATATTTTGCAAGGTAAAAATGGGGTTATATATACATTAACTACTGCAAAAGGTGTTGAAATAAAAAATGCGGCGGAACACAGAAAAGAACCAATTCCAGGCAATGATTTATATACAAGTCTGGATGTAAATATTCAACAGTATGCTCAACAAGCAGCAAGAAAAGTAAAAGAAGAAAAACAAGCAAAAAGTGTTAAGATCATTATCATGAATCCACAAAATGGTGAAATTTATGCAATGGTAAATGAACCGGAATTTAATAATAATGAGCCTTATACCATAGCAGAAGCAGAAAATATGGATTTGACAGAGGAAGAAAAGAGTACACTTTTAAATGCTATGTGGAGAAATAGTTGTATAAGTGACACTTATGAACCTGGCTCAACTTTTAAGATGATAACTGCTACAGCTGCCTTGGAGGAAGGTTGTGTTCATGTATCGGATACATTTTCCTGTCCTGGATTTAAAATTGTGGAAGATAGAAGGATTCGTTGTCACAAAACAACTGGACATGGGGCAGAAACATTCAAAGAGGGGATCATGAATTCCTGCAATCCGGTTTTTATGGAAATAGGGGCAAGAACCGGTGTGGATAATATGTATAAATGGTATGAGAGGCTGGGGTTAATGGAAAAGACTGGAATAGATTTACCTGGTGAAGCCAATTCTATTTTTCATAAAAAGGAAAATGTAGGAGCAGTAGAATTGGCAACCATGTCATTTGGGCAATCTTTTCAAATTACTCCATTACAGCTTTTGCGGGCTGTGTGTGCTATTGTAAATGGAGGAAATGCTGTGACCCCTCATTTTGGTGTAAAAATAGTAAGTAGCGACCAAACCTCCATAAATAAGTTGAAATATACAACAAAAGAAAACATAATTTCTAAGGAAACCTCAGATACTATGAAAGTACTTTTGGAGGCAGTAGTAGCAGAAGGTGGAGGAAATAAATGTTATATAGAAGGCTATCGTATTGGTGGAAAAACGGCAACTTCTGAGAAATTGCCAAGAAGTAGCAATAAATATATTTCTTCCTTCGTTGGATTTGCTCCTGCGGATGATCCAAAGGTTTTGGCGATTGTATTAATTGATGAGCCGGAGGGGGTGTATTATGGTGGTACTATTGCGGCACCTGTTATAAAAGGGATATTTGACAATATATTACCATATCTTGGAATAGAACAAGAATATACCTCTTTAGAAGAATAACGTTGTTGTTCAAAGGGAGTTGCGAACAGTAATAGAATAACCATAGCAATAGTAATTTCAGTAGAAATACTTGAATTAACGGGCAGAATGACATATAATGTTTTAGATTGCAAAAAAGTGGCTTGCAGATTAGAAAAGATTAATATACAAAATTTAGAGGTGAAATAATATGTTAGAAATGAACGAGCAAATGACACAGTTAGTGTTACCAGTCTTGATTTCCTTTGCTATTAGTGTGATTTTATGTCCTATAATTATACCATTTTTACATAAGTTGAAATTTGGACAGTTTGTTAGAGAAGAAGGACCACAGTCACATTTGAAGAAAGCAGGGACACCTACGATGGGTGGAATGATATTTTTGTTAAGTGTGGTAATTACTTGTTTATTCTTTATGAAGAGGAATCCGGAAATTATTCCGATTTTGTTTGTAACTTTAGGATTTGGATTGATAGGGTTTTTGGACGATTATATAAAGGTGGTAATGAAGCGTTCTTTGGGACTACGTGCATGGCAAAAAATGTTAGGGCAGTTTTTAATCACAGCAATATTTGCCTATTATGTAGTAGATATTAGTAAAATGGGAACAGCTACATACGTACCCTTTTATGGAGAAATAACTATGCCACTTCCATTATTTGTAATAATGTTATTTTTTGTGTTTTTGGGAACTGTGAACGGAGTCAATTTTACAGATGGTTTAGATGGGCTTGCTACAGGGGTAACTGTAATCGTTGCAACATTTTTTACAGTGGTAGCTGTAGGGGTGAATAATGGAATTTCACCAATTACCTGTGCAGTGGTAGGAAGCTTGTTAGGATTTTTACTATATAATGTACACCCTGCAAGAGTCTTTATGGGGGATACTGGTTCATTAGCATTAGGAGGTTTTGTTGCCGCATCAGCTTATATGTTGAAGATGCCATTATTTATACCAATTATAGGATTTATATATTTGTTTGAAATCATATCTGTTATGCTACAGGTTAGTTATTTTAAACTTACAAAAGGAAAAAGAATCTTTAAGATGGCACCGGTTCATCATCATTTTGAACTTTGTGGATGGTCAGAAACAAGAGTTGTAGCAGTATTCTCGTGTATTACTGCATTGCTTTGTTTGATTGCATTAATGGGAATAAAATAAATATCAGAAATGGTCGGAGATGAAAATATTATGGAATGGAATGGTAAAAGCGTTTTAGTAATAGGAACGGGAATTAGTGGAATTGCAGCAACTGATTTATTAGTAAAAGTAGGAGCAAAGGTTGTACTTTTTGATGGAAATGAAGAAACAAAAGCAAGTGATGTTAGAGAGAAACTTCAAGATGGCGACCAAGTAGAAATTGTGGTTGGAAATCTATCTGATAGTATTATGGACAAAGTACAGATAGTGGTTTTGAGTCCGGGGGTACCAATTGATAATCCTTTGGTTGAAACATTACGAGAAAAAGGAAAACAAATAGTGGGTGAAATCGAGCTTGCATATACATTATCACAGGGAAAAATTGCAGCCATTACAGGAACGAATGGGAAAACAACAACAACTGCTTTAGTTGGGGAAGTATTAAAAAGCTACTATGCATCTGTATTTGTTGTGGGAAATATAGGAATTCCTTATACAAGTGTCGCCCTAGAAACGACTCAGGAGTCTGTAATTGCAGCAGAAATAAGCAGCTTTCAATTAGAGACTGTAGATGCATTTCAGCCAGAGGTTAGTGCCATTTTAAATCTTACACCGGATCATTTAAACAGACATTATACAATGGAGAATTACGGAAATACCAAACTAGAGATAGCAAAGAATCAAAGAAACTCTCAAACCTGTGTTTTGAATTATGAGGATGCTTTTTTGAAAGAGACAGCACAGAATCTGAAAGCAAAAGTTTTTTATTTTAGTAGTGAGAGAGAGTTAGAAGAAGGAATATACTTAACCGGTGAGAATAATATAGTACTATCAACCAAAGGAGAAAAACAAATTATCTGTCATATAAATGAATTAAATTTGTTAGGGAAACATAATTACGAAAATGTGATGGCAGCTGTGGCAGTATGCTATTTTATGGGAGTACCGGTTGACTTTATACAAAAAGCTATCAAAGAATTTGTAGCGGTGGAACATAGAATTGAATATGTAACAGAAAAAAATGGGGTAAAGTATTACAATGATTCAAAAGGAACAAACCCAGATGCAGCCATTCAGGGAATTAAGGCTATGATTACAAAAACCATTTTAATTGGTGGTGGTTATGACAAAGGATCTGAGTACGATCAGTGGATTGAAGCTTTTGAAGGAAAAGTGAAATTATTAGTATTGTTGGGGCAGACTAGTGAAAAGATTGCCAAAACAGCTAGAGAACATGGATTTGAAGACATTGTTATGGTATCTTCATTAGAGGAGGCTGTAAAAGTCTGTACGGAACATGCAGAACCAGGAGAAGCGGTGTTGTTATCACCAGCATGTGCAAGCTGGGGAATGTTTAAGAATTATGAAGAAAGAGGCAATAAATTTAAGGAATTAGTAAGAGCGCTGTAAATCTACTGGTATGGAAGATGCACTGTGTGCCTAATGTGGCGCAACAAAGCATGCAAGCGCATGAGAAAATGTAGTGTCGCTAGCGTGCTTGCAGGCTTTGTTCCTTTATAGGAAAGTTCGTTCTATAAAGCAAAACGCGACCCGAGGATGTGCACACACATATTTTACTTAACGAGGTACGAGTTTTAGTAAAATAGCGTACAGAGTAGATGCGTAACGAATATTGTTGCAAAAGGCATGCAACACGCATCTGGCACACAAAGTGGAGCAAGTCCCTCATGAATGAGGGATTTAGGGAGTTGATGTGGACTTGTCCACTTTGTTCTATTGAAGTGCCTGCGTCGCAGGCAAGGGCGTTTAATAGAAAAATGGTGTTACCTTAAAAATGAGGAGTGGTAGTATGGCACAAAGAGGGAGAAGAGTAGAAAACCAAAGAAAAACAGAATTAAAAAAAGGCTGTTATGATTTTTCACTATTATTTTTGGTACTGTTTTTGGTTTGTTTTGGGTTGGTTATGATTTATAGTACCAGCTATTATTCAGCAACAATGCATAAGCATGATTCTATGTACTATATGAAACGTCAAGGGTTATTGGCTGGCGCGGGAATTGTAGCTATGATTGTTGTTTCAAATGCGGACTATCGTTTTCTTTTAAAGAAAATACCTAAGTTAAATATATCTTGGGTGTTTTTGGGATATTTATTAGCGATTCTTTTGCAAGTGTATGTTTTAGTTTTTGGAAAGGCAATAAATGGGGCGAAACGATGGATTGGTTTGGGGCCACTTGGAACTTTTCAGCCATCTGATTTTTCCAAGATAATGGTAATTCTTCTAATCGCCTACATGGTATATAAAAAGCCAAGGGGGTTAGACCATGTAAAAGGCTTTATGAGAATTGCTATTTATGTAGGTATATTGTTGGTGTTAATAGGAATTGAAAATATGAGTACAGCCATTGTAATAGCGATTATATTATTTGCAATGAGTGTGGTTGCCAGCAGAAAAAAATTCTATTTTTTTGTTATGGGATTATTGGCAGCTGGCGGAGCTGCGTTATTTATAATTTTTGGTGAAGGTTTTCGTCTTAATCGAATTCAAATATGGTTAAATGTAGAGAATCATGAAGATGGTATGCAGATTCTGCAAGGATTGTATGCTATAGCATCAGGCGGTTTTTTTGGAAAAGGACTGGGGCAGAGCATGCAAAAATTAGGATATGTTCCTGAAGCGCAAAATGATATGATTTTTTCTATTATATGTGAAGAATTAGGGATATTTGGCGCAACTTGTATTATTGTTACCTTTATGATGGTTTTATGGAGAATATTTCAAATTGCAATTAATTCACCAGACCTATTTGGAGGTATGATTTGTACGGGAGTAATGATACATATTGCATCACAGGTTGCTCTTAATATTGCAGTGGTAACTAATACAATACCGTCTACAGGAGTGGCACTTCCTTTTATAAGTTATGGTGGTACTTCTGTCGCTATGATGTTAATTGAAATAGGACTGGTATTGAGTGTATCTAAGCGGATAAATTAGGACGTATTTCTATAATAATTTATGTAACCGTTCAGATAAGAATGTGATTTTCTTAATTATCATATATAGGTAAAAGGCAAGCGTTGGAATACTGTTTATAATATTTTATCATCACTTAAACTTTTTACGGATAAGAAGAACTTTTTGTTATTTTTTACATATACTGAAATATATTATATGTAATTGAGTGATGTATATGGCATACCTTGAGGTTACAGGTGGAAGAAAGTTATATGGACAATTGAAGATCCAAGGTTCCAAAAATGCAGTTCTTCCTATTTTAGCAGCCAGTTTGTTAACAGATGGAGAAGTAATAATAAAGAATTGTCCTGATATAAGTGATGTTTCTTGTATGATAGCTCTATTAGAAAATATAGGGGTAAAGATAAGAAGACAGGAACAGGTGGTAGTAATACAGGGCGGCAAATTCATAGAAAATTCTATGGATTGCGAACTAATCGGAAAAATGCGTGCTTCCGTTATGTTAGTGGCGCCTGTTCTTACAAGGACAGGAAGTATTCAGTTTTCTTATCCTGGTGGGTGCAGTATAGGAAAGCGTCCTATAGATCTACATTTAGATGCATTAAAAAAGATGAATGTGGAATTTAGCGAGGATATCCAATATATATCTGGTCAGACTACAGGCTTGTATGGAGAAAAAATATTTTTCCCATTTGTTAGTGTTGGAGCAACAGAGCAAGTTATACTAGCAGCTGTATTGGCGAAAGGAACAACCGTAATACAGAATGCAGCAAGGGAGCCGGAAATTATTATATTGTGTGATTTTTTGAAAAAAATGGGTGCCAGAATATCTGGAGCGGGTACCGATATAATTTGTATAGAGGGAGTTCCATGTTTACATGGAGTAGAGTATACCATTCCATCTGATAGAATTGTTACAGGGACATATATGGCAGCCGTAGCTGTTTGCAAAGGAGAAGTGATTCTAGAGCAAAATTGCCAGGAGCATATGAGGATGGTAACAGCACTTTATGGTAAAATGGGACTTCAGGTAAGAATAGAAAAGGAAAGGATGATTTGTAAATCTTTACAGAGAATGAGAAACATTACTTGTATAAAAACATCGGGCTATCCGGGCTTTCCGACAGATATGCAATCTGTATTCTTTTCTGTAATGGCAAAAGGACGGGGGATTGGAAGTATTCAGGAAGAAATTTTTGAATCCCGTTATGCATGTATAAATGAATTAAAGAAGATGGGTGCGGATATTACCATAAAAGGGAAAGTAGGTTGGATAAGAGGAGTTGAAGAACTCTATG
>JAFQAU010000202.1 GCA_017399885.1 Lachnospiraceae bacterium | reverse complement strand
TGTATACTCCTATATGTCCACTTAACCAAACTGCTTCTCCTGGTACAATATTGCTAAAATCTGTAGATATATTGTTGCATTTATTTATCATTGTATCTGCTCCAATGTCTGGCACTCCATTTGTTGCATATTGAGCACCACCATGTGATTTTGTGGCATCTCCATTCCATCCCCAAAGAATACCTTTTATCAAACACACACAGTCAAATCCAAAGTAATTTTTACCTATTAATTTTCTGAATTTCTTTTGTCTGCTTGAATTGTACCAGTCTGGATATTGTTTGCTTTTGCTAGCAATTATTGATTCTGTTACTGGTTGACCAAAACATCCCCACATATATATTGTATTATAGTTATTAACTACATTTTTTAATTTTTGAATTAACTCATTGTTATTCATACTATCCCTCCTAATTTTTATTAGGCAGGATCATCTGTTCTTTTTTCTGTTATTCTTGCTTATCTGTATTTTCTTTTAAATTTTTTATATAGTCACTTGTTTTTTGTACTTGTGTTCCAAAATAAAAAACTATTAATAGTCTATAAATTTCTATAAAGAATTCTGGCATTGGTATTTGAAACACTACTAAAATCACGAAGACAATTGTAAGTAATAGTGTTATTATAGTTTTCAAATCTATTAGTTTCTTTAATTCTTCCATGTTCCCATTCCTCCTTCCATTTTCATTATTTCTTGCTTTATTTCTGCAAATTCTCTTATTGCTCTTTCATCGTGCTGCTTAAATTCATTACTTTGTATGTCGATTGATATTTTTAATAAGTTTAAGCTTTCTGCAATGTTTTGATTTGAATTGGCAAGTTCTTTTAGTATCTTCTGGTTATTCGATTTTTCTTCCTTTGATGTTTTCTTTTCTTCTATCCATTGCCAAACAAAAAGCCCAGACAATATGACTAGGCCTCCAAAGCTTTGTATAAGTTGTAGGGTTTCTTCCATTTTTATTCCTCCTTTTACGCTGTTCTTTTGAACATATAGACTACAATATATGGTTGTAAGTTATTATGAGCTCCACTTGACCCTGTTGCAGTTGTATTACCACTATTCCCACCTGTTGTTCCAGAAACAGAGTGAGTATGTGCTCCTGCCGAATCTGTAAATGTTCTTGAATAATCTCCACTCCATCCGTTTGGTCTGTTGAACTCATAACTACCTAAAGCACCATTTTTTGTCACACCACCATGAGTATGGGCTCCAGCACTACTCGTAGTTGCACTAAAACTATGGGCATGTGCATTTAATCCGTGGCTATGGCTTGGTATTTGTGCCGTTGTTAATGTATGTGTTTTAGATCCTCCTGTTTTTTCTGAACTTGCAAAGTCTGTATCTCCTGTGTTTATACCTACTAGTGTTCTTCCTGTTGCAAACGCTACCCAAGTTCCTCCAAAATAGCTTGATGGATTTGTTGATACTGTGCTGATATAAATACTACCAACTGGGTATAGTTCCCCTGCTTTCTTTAATACATTTGCTTGTATCTCATTTGCTACATTACTTGTAGAAGTTCTTGCAGAAAAAGTATTGCTTGCTCCATCTGTTACGCCATCAAGATAAACTGTTGCAGATGCAAAATCCCCATAATCTGATTCTAGGTAATATGTTGCATTTCCACCCCTTAGCCAGACTATAAGTCCAAGTGTACACAATTTCATTCCTGCCACCATATTACAATACATCTCGTGAAATTCTACAACCTTTAAGTTTTTGCAATTTCCACCCCACGATGAATCTCCTGTCCAAAAGAAGGATAATGTCAATCCACCTCTATGTGTTGATGTATTCCATGTGTCTGGTGCTGCTGCCGAGTAGCCCCTTGTAATATGGAATAAGCATGACGAATATGAATTAGCATTTCTGCTTTTCTTAATTAAAACTGGGTAATATGTATCTGCATCTCCTCCTACAGAAAAGGATTTTACTGTAGCACCCATTAATGCTTGAACATTTAGTCCTCCTGCATACACTTTCCCTCTAACATCTATGCTACCTGT
>JAFQAU010000201.1 GCA_017399885.1 Lachnospiraceae bacterium | reverse complement strand
GACCATGTGGGTACAATGCTTTACTATTGTAATAGTTGGAAGTATTTGTACTAGTTTTTCGGGGATTTTTAAAAATGGACAAGTTGGAGAGACGGGCTTTTTTATGACCTATTTAATGCTTTTTTCTGTCCTGTTTGGGGCCTTTTTATCCATATTCCAATTAGTAAAGAGCTCTGTTGAATTGCTACTGCTATTTATGAAAGCGTTATTACCGGTATATTTCCTAATGGTGGCGGGTTCAAAGGGGGCTGGCGTAGCTACACCTATGTATCAATCATCTTTGTGGATAATTGGTGTATTAGAAGTGGTTATTGAAAAAATTATTTTACCGGTTATAGAAATTTATTTTGTACTAGGTATCGTAAATCATTTTTCAAAAGAGGACAAGTTATCTAAGCTTGTGGAATTTTTGGAAAGTGTTATAAAGTGGTCGTTAAAGGGAATCCTGGGAATAACGTTGGGCTTACATACGGTAGAGAGTATGATGCTTCCAGCAGTAAGTCAGGTAAAACAAAATATTGTGTTAAAAACAGGGAAAGCAATTCCTGTTTTGGGTGATACTTTTGAAAGTGTGTCAGAAACATTTTTCAGTATTGCCAGTTTATTAAAAAATGCAGTTGGTATTTCCGGAATTGTTTGTATTATATTACTTTGTGCAGCTCCCGTATTGAAGCTTTTAGTATATACGGTTGTTTTTAAACTTGGTACAGCAATTCTACAACCAGTTTCAGAGAAAAGAATTTGGAATTGTTTAAATGGTATTTCTAATACAGCAGGGCTTTTGTTGTATTTGGAAGTAGTATGTATTTTGCTGTTTTCTATTACAATTATCATTGTTGCGAAAGGAACAGGGTAAAAAATGGAGATAATATGTAATCTTGTAAAAAATCTTGTATATTTTATGTTTTTTGTAAATATAGCTGAGAAATTAATGATTGATAGCAAAATGCAGAAATATATAAGACTGTATGTTGGTTTATTATTATGCATTATGTTAGTAGATGGGGTAAAGGAATTTGCAACAGGGGAAAAAATAAAATGGTCCAGTGAATCCCTTGTTAATGATTCAGATATGGAGGAAATGGGTGAAATAGAAGAGGAGTTTCGACAACAGGAAGAAAGAATACAAGGAGAAATTGAAAAGAAGTATAAAGAAAAAACGCAGAATCAAAAAGAGGAAGAGAAAAAGATAAAGATAGATCCGATAATGGTACAGATAAATGAATGATTGAGTAAGAAAGGAAAAAAACATGGGGAAAGAGAAATGGACAGGAAAAATATTTGAGAAAATTCCAACAGTTCTCAAAGAGTTAGGAATTCCAAAATTATTCCTACTAGTGCTTGCAGGAATTTTTTTGTTGCTTTCATCAGGATTTCCTACTACGCAAAAGAAGGAAAAGATAGCAACATCTGCAGATATTAAGGTAACAGAGAAGGATGAAGTAGATTTATACATAGAAAACCAGGAAAATAAGTTGGAAGAGATGCTTAGTAATATATACGGGGTAGAATCCGTTGAGGTAATGATAACGGCAAAATCCACAAAAGAAAAAGTTGCACTTAAAGACATACCATATAGCAGAAATGAAACCACAGAAGAGGATAGTAGTGGAGGGACAAGAGAAAATACTCAGATTTCCAGCGAAGAAGATACCGTGATACAAAAGGGAGAAAATGGACAGGAGGGGCCTTATATAACCAAAGAAATACAACCTCAGATTGAAGGTGTAGTAGTAATTATAAGAGGCTTGGAAGGGGAACAAATGGTAACAGAAATAAATGAAGCAATAAAGGCATTATTTAATGTACCTGCACATAAAATAAAAGTGATGAAGATAAAATAATATTAGCTATAAGAGATGGTGTTGTATGAAACTTTTAATATAGCTTATAAAATGGAGGTTATCATGAAGAATGTTTGGAAAAAAAATCAAATTATAGTTACAGCATTAGTAATTATGTTAGCAGTTGCAGGATATTTAAATCTTACCGATCAAACTATGGATGACACTTTAGAATGGGCTAATTTGACAGAGACAGAAAGTGGTGATACAGAGGAAACATCTCAGGGAAATGTTGAGGTGGTTGAGAAGGAAAACGATGTGAAAGAAGAATTAATTGATGAAGAAACAGAAAATGAACAAGTTGGGGAAGCTGTACTTACTAGTGCTGATGGCAACAATATATATTATTCGCTAAAGTTAACACGGGAACAAACAAGGGCAGAGAACAAAGAAATGCTTACAGAGATCATTAATAATGCTAACGCAACAGAGACACAAAAAAATGATGCTATCAATTCAATAATGGAAATAGCGGAAATTTCGGAGAAGGAAAATGCAGCAGAGACCTTATTAAGTGCAAAAGGTTTTTCGGAATCTTTAGTTAGTATGGATGGTAACCAAGTAGATGTGGTTATTAATCAAGCAAATCTAACAGAGCAAGAGATTATTCAGATTGAAGACATTGTAAAAAGGAAAACGGAAGTTGCGGTTGAAAATATTGTGATTTCAACTGCAAATCAATAAAATAAAAAATTGCAAAAATCTATAAGTTTGTTATAATAGAGATAGTTAATATTGAGTCTTGCTTATTCAAGAGCAATCCTGATTTAAATTGGTTGAATAGTAACAGTTCAGGTAGGTCGGCGCATTGGATATGCTGACCGTAAGAAGAAGTAAATTTTGCGACGTTTAAGTCCTCTACCAGAAGCGAATTTTTGTGGGATTAAACGTAAGTCTTTATTGTTCTGGATAGTTACGAAAAATGAATAATATTTCGAAGAAAGTGTAACAATAGGTGTTGTACAATGTAAGAGATGAGGAACCAGATACATGGATATGATAAATTAGGAGGTAGCAAAGTGGCAAAAGAGGCAGAAAAGTTAGGAAATTATAAAATATTAGATGAAAGAAGCATTGGTGAGGTTAAGATTGCAGATGAAGTTATTGCCATTATCGCAGGGTTAGCAGCAACAGAAGTAGAAGGTGTGGCTTCAATGGCTGGAAATATAACAAATGAATTAGTTGGAAAATTGGGAAAGAAAAATCTTACCAAGGGTGTAAAGGTTGATGTTTGTCCGGAATCGGTGGTTGTGGATATGGCATTGAATATGAAATACGGATATAATATTCCAAAAACATCCGAATTGGTTCAGGATAAGGTTAAGAGTGCCATTGAGAATATGACTGGATTAAAGGTTGCAGAGGTAAATGTAAGAATTGCAGGAGTTATTTTATAAAAATTTTCTGTGGATAAAACGAAAGATAGGAGTTAGACAGGATGACACGTAGGGAATGTAGAGAACATTTAATGATTATGTTATATCAAAGGGAATTCTATGCTAAGGAGGAGTTGCCAGAGCAGATAGAGTTATATTTACAGGAAATCACTTCCCCAAAGCAAGGAGATCTTGATTACATTCAGGAAAAATATAAAAAGACCATAGAGTGTTTAGAAGAAATAGATGATATGATAGAAGGTGTATCAGAAGGCTGGAAATTAAAACGTATGGCAAAGGTTGATTTGACAATTATGCGTTTGGCAGTTTATGAGATGAAATATGACGAGGAAATACCTGTAAGTGTAGCAATTAATGAGGCGGTTGAAATTGCAAAAAAATATGGACAGGATAGCTCTCCATCCTTTATCAACGGAATTTTGGCAAAAATTGCATATATGATTGAAAAAGGTTGAAGTTGATTCAACCTTTTTTGTGACCAGTTATAATAATACGCTTTTAGTTGATAGGAATAAAGGGGTATAGCATGAAAGAAAAAGCATATTGGGTATCAGAGATTAATCAGTATATAAAACATATATTTGACTCAGATTTTGCATTAGGAAGAATTTGTGTAAAAGGCGAGGTTTCAAATTGTAAATATCATTCGTCCGGACATATTTATTTTACTTTAAAGGATGGTGGTGGACAGATTTCTTGTATTATGTTTTCTGCCCATGGAAAAGGACTGGATTTCCGGTTAAAGGACGGTCAATCTGTTGTAGCGCAAGGCAATATTACTGTCTATGAAAAGGATGGAAAATATCAGCTTTATGCGAAAACAATTAAATTAGATGGTGCTGGAGAACTATATGAGAGATTCTTAAGAAAAAAGATGGAGCTTGAGGATGAGGGATTATTTTCTGTACAATATAAACAAGCTATTCCTAAGTATGCAGAAAAAATAGGAATTGTAACAGCAATAACAGGTGCCGCCATCCATGATATACAAAATATTGCAAGAAGGCGTAACCCTTATGTACAGTTGTATTTATACCCAGCCAAGGTGCAAGGAGAGGGAGCAGCAGAAACTATTGTTCGAGGAATACAGGTATTAGATAAGATGGGACTAGATATACTGATAGTTGGGCGTGGTGGAGGCTCTATTGAAGATTTATGGGCATTTAACGAAGAAATTGT
>JAFQAU010000200.1 GCA_017399885.1 Lachnospiraceae bacterium | reverse complement strand
TTTGAATTTTTAGAAGTAGATGTAATCTAAATATAGTTTTCAATCCTGTATTTACTATTAAGAACACAAGTATATTGGATTTAAAGAGAATGAAGAAAGAGAAAACTTTTTCGAGGAATTGCTTTTAGCAATAAATCTTCTAAAAGATAAATTGAATGATGAGTATATTATTGAGGATAATATGGATTTTTTTAAAAAATCTATCAATTAAGTTGTAAGTACTTTAAAGCAACACGTCTTGTATAGTTTAATCCCATATTAGTGGTATAAATATTATTTATTATGTCTCCACTTAAGGACGCCCACCACCTAAAAAATAAACCACGGTCTTTAAATTAGTTGGAATGGATCTCGTTTTCAACATGAGGATATGGAGCAGATTTACTTTCATGGATTTACAGACGAGGAAGATAGAAAAGTAAAACAGAGAATGGAAGACTTCAAAAAAATATCACAGACTGCCCGCATACCGGAAGCTGGTATGAACGAACTAAAAAATCACATAAATATGGTATTCTATGACTTAGATAGTGTGGTAGATGAAGTCAACGCCAGCATGAAAAGTGTGCAGGATATGATAGAATTGGAGCCTATTGATACCACTAGCTTAGCAGAAAGCTTCGATGATGTAAAAAGTTATATCAATAAAAAAGAAGAAATGATCGCAATGTTGGATGCCGATTTTTGCAACAATGAAATCTCGGAATTGGAAAAGTTGATTTTTGCAACCAAAAATCTGATTCAGGATTATAAAAATAGTGACCGTCATATAGAACGCTATCAAACAGGTGATTATATTGACCGAGGACATTTTTTAGAACTGTACGAAGCATTGGCAAAGTCGCAGATATATAACCAAACAAATGCAACCGGTATACAGGAAGCAATAGAGCATCAGAATCAGATTAGCCGGGAAATCTATGAAGAACTGGAAAGTGAAGAAAGATTTGAGGCAGGATTTATGCAAGTGGTTGGTGGTGCCCTTGTTGCAGTTAGCGCAATAGCAACGGTAGCAAGCTGCGGTGCGGCATATCCTGCACTAAACGTTACAGCGGCAGGGCTTGCAACCGTTGGCACAGCAGATGCCACTGAGGGCGTACAGGAAATGTATTACGGACTACAGTGTGATGTAGAAACAAAAAGTTTCCATGCCATTCGTGATACTGTTTTTAGAGGAAATGAGGAGCATTACCAATACTTTAACAGTGCACTGAACATAGCCAGCCTGGTCATATTTCCTGTTTCCATGGGAGCAAAGACTGCAGCATCAAAAGGAACCAGTATGGTAGCCGGAGGGGCAAAGAATTTAGCCATTGCAGGAGCATCTACATTAGCAGGTTATGGAGTGGAAAAATTTGCAGAACAACAGGGAGCTTCCAACACAACAACCATGGCACGAGGTCTTATTACCAACATACTTACAGAAAAAGGATTAGAAAATAGAACAAGTGCTGTAACCAAAAGGATAAAGGCATATGCAAACTCCACAGATACTTTAAAACTAAAAGTACGCATACAAAATACATTGACCCATAAGAAAACTGCAATAAAAGTTAGCTTAAGCAATGGAAGAGAACGTGTGCTAGAATTGAAAAATGGCTTTTGGGAAAAAGGGAGTAAGTTTCTGGAAAATGTAGAAAAGCTAAAAAACGGAGACTTTTATCAGCATGAGTATGTGATGCCGGAAGGATATAGGGTAAAGGTTAGTGATTTTGATGATGTGCCGAAGAATGGGACTGTATATAGCAGAGGTAGTGGTGAGAGTGGTACAAAAACTAAACCTAATCAAGTACATCATTTTGCGACGAATAAAAGTAAAAAATATACAAGTCAGTTTGAAAGTATAGCAAAGAAGTATGGATTGAATTTGGATGGTGATTGGAATAAAGAGTTGATGCCGCATCAAGGAAGACATCCTTACGCATATCATGATTATGTACTTGATAATATGCAAAAGTTTGATAGAATAGCAAATGGGGACAAAACAAAATTTTTAAAATTATATGACCAAATGATACAAAAAATAATTAATAATCCAGATATGTTGTATAAAGACTACTGGAAAAAATAAGGAGATGGAAAATGCGTTATTTTAAATTGATATATGATTATGAAAAAGATGATAATTATGTCAATTGTGATATTGCCAATATTGGTAATATGAATGAATACATAACTATTAGCGGAAAAGAGATAGAGCAGTGGGATAATGTTGTGTTTGAGTATAATTCTGAGGAAGGAAATATTTTAACGGATTATCTTGCTAATCTGTATAGATGGTTTGTGGTTTCAGATGATTTTTGTCAATTAACCCAAAACATCATAGAAAACCAAGTGCAGTATTTGCCAGTTAAGGTAATCGATAGGTTTACTAATTCAGAAGTTGATTCATATTTCGTAGCTAATATTGTAACTATAGTTGATGCATTAGATTTGGAAAATTCGAAATATGATGTCTTTGAATTAGATGATGAAAAAATTATTTCAGTTGAAAAATATGCATTAAGAGGCAATGAAATTGTAGGTAAGCATATATTTAGATTAAAGGATGATACTATACCAATTTTTGTTTCCGAAACTTTAAAGAAGGCAATTGAAGGTAATGATTTCATTGGATTTGAATTTTTAGAAGTAGATGTAATCTAAATATAGTTTTCAATCCTGTATTTACTATTAAGAACACAAGTATATTGGATTTAAAGAGAATGAAGAAAGAGAAAACTTTTTCGAGGAATTGCTTTTAGCAATAAATCTTCT
>JAFQAU010000199.1 GCA_017399885.1 Lachnospiraceae bacterium | reverse complement strand
GGGCATCCGGATACCATTCCCCCTATTTCCATTCCTGCTTGACAAAATGGTATCCCACATTCCATACATCTAGCTCCCTGTTTGCGTTGTTCCTCCTGGGTTAACTGACCATGGAATTCATTAAAATCTGCTATTCTATCCTTCGGTGAAATTACAGGGCCTTCTTTTCGTTCATATTCTAAAAATCCTTTTGGTTTTCCCATATAAGATTTCTCCTTTCTCTTAATTCTTACTTCCCAAGCTTGCATAAAATGCTTCAATCTGTGCATCCTGTGCTGTCATACCTTGTTCCATAAATTTAGATGATAACTGTATTATTTTCTTATAATCTCCAGGAATCAACTTTTTAAACTTCGGTATGAATTCCTCAAAATTTTCAAGAATTCTCTTTGCCTTTTTGGAACCAGTATATTTTACATGGTTTTCCAAAATATTCTTTAACTCTTCCTGGTCCGCTTTATTCTCAATTTTTTCCATTAAAATTAGTTCTTTATTAACATTCCTATATAAATAATTGTTTTCATCCAATACATAGGCGATACCACCACTCATACCAGCTGCGAAATTCTTTCCTGTTGGACCAAGTACTACAACACGGCCTCCCGTCATGTATTCACAACCATGCTCTCCAACACCTTCCACAACTGCTGTTGCTCCCGAATTACGTACACAGAACCTTTCTCCTGCCATACCTGCAATATATACCTCCCCAGATGTAGCCCCATAAAGCGCTACGTTACCAATAATAATATTCTCATCCGGGTTGTATTTTGCCTCTTTTGGAGCTTTTACTATAAGTTTTCCACCTGATAGACCTTTTCCAAAATAGTCATTACTGTCTCCACATAAATCTAATGTTAATCCCTTTGGTATAAATGCTCCAAAGCTTTGTCCGCCTGCACCTTCACAATGAATTGTGATAGTATCCTCTGGAAGCCCCAAAGGATGATTTCTGGTAATCTGTGAACCTAGCAATGTACCAAAGGTTCTGTCTGTATTAGTAAGCTTTACAGTCCTTTCTCTCTTAAGCCCTTTAATTATGCCCTCTCGCATATCCTTTTGACTTAATATAACCGCCTCATCTTTGGTTTCTTCTAGTTTAAAATCATATATATTTTTAGAATTAAAAATATTCTCCTCTCTACTATAGATATTTTCCTGTCCTATAATAGCACTTAAATCGATCTTTGCTTCTCTCTCTGAAAGATTTTCTTTCTTTTTTAACAAATCTGTACGGCCAACCATTTCATCAATAGTTCTTACACCTAACTTGGCCATATATTCTCTTAATTGCCTTGCTATAAAAAGCATGAAATTTTCTACATATTCTGGTTTACCTATAAAATTCTTCCGCAATTGTGGATTTTGTGTTGCAATTCCCATTGGACAAGTATCCAGATTACAAACACGCATCATTACACAACCTAATGTTACAAGAGGTGCAGTAGCAAAACCAAATTCTTCAGCACCAAGTAGAGCTGCAATGGCTACATCCCTTCCACTCATAAGCTTTCCATCAGTTTCCACGATTACCTTGTTTCTTAGCCCATTGGCAAGCAATGTTTGATGGGTTTCTGCCAGTCCAAGCTCCCAAGGAAGCCCTGCATTATGAATAGAGCTTAGTGGCGCTGCCCCCGTTCCTCCATCATATCCAGATACTAAGATTACCTGTGCTCCTGCTTTTGCAACACCTGCTGCTACTGTACCAACACCTGCTTCAGATACTAACTTAACAGAAATACGTGCATATTTATTGGCATTCTTCAAATCATAAATAAGCTGCGCCAAATCTTCAATAGAATAAATATCATGATGCGGTGGTGGCGAAATAAGACTTACTCCTGGTGTAGAATGTCTTGTTTTTGCAATCCAAGGATATACCTTTCCTGCCGGTAAATGTCCACCTTCACCCGGTTTTGCCCCTTGAGCCAATTTAATTTGTATTTCCTTCGCACTAACAAGATAACGGCTGGTAACTCCAAAACGTCCACTGGCTACCTGTTTAATCGCAGAGCTTCTATCACAATCTGTTCCGGCAGATTCTAAACGCTCATCACTTTCTCCACCTTCTCCACTATTTGACATACCCTGTAAGCGATTCATGGCGATTGCCAATGCTTCATGTGCCTCCTGCGAAATAGAACCATAGGACATTGCACCGGTTTTAAATCTTTTAAGAATTGACTCCACACTTTCTACTTCATCTATATCAATTCCTTTTTCAGGATAATTAAAATCCATAAGACTTCTTAAAAAGCCTGTATTCTCGCTGTCAATTTTCTCAGTATATTCTACAAATTTATTGTAATCCCCTTCTTTTGTTGCCTGTTGCAATAAATGAATGGTCTTGGGATTATATCTATGCTGTTCTCCCTGACTCCTCATTTTGTGTCTTCCTAAGGACGAAAGGCTTAAATCCATATCCAGTCCAAGTGGATCAAATGCCTTAGAATGTTGTTCATCTGTCTGTTTTGCGATATCTGTAAGAGTAATTCCACCAATTCTACTCACTGTTCCTGTAAAATATTTTTGAACAACCTCTTCTGCAATTCCTATTGCCTCAAAAATCTTGCTACCCTGGTAAGATTGAATTGTGGAAATTCCCATTTTAGATGCAATCTTTATAATTCCTTTTAAAATTGCATGATCATAATCTTCTACTGCAGCATAATAATCCTTGTTTAAAATCTCATTTTCTACCAAATCAGCTATGGTTGCATGTGCCAAATATGGATTTACTGCACAAGCTCCATATCCCAATAGAGTGGCAAAATGATGTACCTCTCTTGGTTCCCCGGATTCAATGATTAACGACATTGCAGTACACTTCTTTGTTTGTACCAAATGTTTATGAACCGCAGCCACAGCAAGCAAGGACGGTAATGCCACATGATTTTCATCTACTCCACGGTCAGATAAAATCAATATATTTGCACCTTCTCTATATGCTTTATCTACCTGTACAAATAACTGCTCTAATACCCTCTCAATTGGTGTGCTTTTAAAATAAACAGTTGGAACAACTGCAACCTTAAATCCCGGTTTCTTCATTGTCTTAATTTTTAACATATCAAGGTCTGTAAGAATAGGATTTTCAATTTTAAGAACCTGACAATTTTCAGGTTTTTCTTCTAACAAATTGCCGTTTTTTCCAGCATATACTGTGGTTGATGTTACAATTTTTTCTCTTACCGCATCAATTGGTGGATTGGTAACCTATGCAAACAACTGTTTAAAATAATAGTACAATGGCTGATATTCTTTTGATAAAACAGCGATTGGTGTATCTACACCCATTGCCCCTATCTGCTCTGAACCATTTTGTGCCATAGCAAAAATACTGGTTCTATACTCCTCATAGGTGTATCCAAATGCCTTCCAAAGTCTTTGTTTTTCATCCTTTGTAAATGCCGGAATTTTTTCATTTGGAATTTTAATTTCACTTAGTGTAACCATATTGCTGTCTAGCCATTCCCCATATGGCTCCTTTTTTGCATAGTATTCTTTTATTTCCTCATCTGACATAACACGTTTTTCTAATGTGTTAACCAATAACATTTTTCCCGGATGCAATCTCTCCTTTGTTATTACATGTGCTTCATCAAGCTCTAAAACTCCCACCTCAGAGGAAAGAATCAATCTTCCGTCATCCATAATATAGTAACGGGATGGTCTTAACCCATTTCTATCAAGAATTGCCCCCATGATATCTCCATCTGAATAAAGTATGGATGCCGGCCCATCCCATGGCTCCATCATAGTTGCATAATATTGGTAAAAGTCCCTTACTTCAGTAGAAATTGTATCATTATATGCCCATGGCTCTGGTAACATTATCATAGCTGCTAACGGTAGTGGCATTCCATTCATAACAAGAAATTCCAAGGTATTATCTAACATAGCAGAATCCGATCCTTGTGTATTTACGATAGGAAGTACTTTTGTCATATCATGATTGGATAGTGCCATATTTCCTAATGTTTCTTCTCTTGCTAGCATCTTATCTACATTTCCTTTAATGGTATTAATTTCTCCATTGTGAACAATAAAACGATTCGGATGTGCTCTTTCCCAACTTGGATTGGTATTGGTAGAGAATCTTGAATGCACCGTAGCAATCGCTGATTCATAATCTTCATCTTGTAAATCAAGGAAAAATGTTCTTAACTGATCCACCAAAAACATTCCCTTATACACAATTGTTCTACTAGAGAGGGAAGGTACATAGGAATTATTATTACTCTGTTCAAATACACGTCTTACTACATAAAGCTTTCTATCAAACTCCAATCCCTTTTCAACTTCAATTGGTTTCTTTATAAAGCCCTGGTATATATCCGGCATACATTCTCTTGCCTTACATCCCAATATGGAAGGTTTCGTAGACACCTTTCTCCATCCAAGAAATTCCATTCCTTCCTTTTCTACTATTATCTCAAACATTTTCATTGCCTGATTCTTTTTCAATTCGTTTTGTGGAAAGAAAAACATACCAATTCCATATTCTCTTTCTCCACCAATATTTATTCCATTTTCTTTACACACCTTAGAGAAAAATTTATGAGAAATTTGAGTCAAAATACCAACACCATCACCAGTTTCTCCCTTTGCGTCTTTTCCCGCACGATGTTCCAAATTCTCTACTATTTTTAATGCATCTGTAACAATCTGATGACTTTTCTTTCCATAAATATTTACAACTGCACCTATTCCACAGTTATCATGTTCAAATTCTGGTCTATATAATCCTTTCTTTGTTAAATTACTCATAGTCTTATCTCCTTTCTATTCTTTGCTGCCAAAACAAGTCCCTTAAATAACGGATGTGCCAGATTTGGTCTGGACTTAAATTCCGGATGAGACTGTGTAGCAATGAAAAACGGGTGTTCTTTTAATTCTATCATTTCTACTATTCTTCCGTCAGGTGAAATACCCGAAAGACACAAGCCATGTTCTATTAACTGTTCTCTATAATCGTTGTTTACTTCATAACGGTGTCTATGCCTTTCAGAAATTTCTTCTTTTTCATATAATCTTGCTGCAAGACTTCCTTTTTCCAACACACATGGGTAGGCACCCAAACGAAGTGTCCCACCTATGTTTACAACCCCATTTTGTTCCAACATTAAAGAAATGATTGGCTCTGTGGTATCAGGCTCAAGTTCAATACTTGCCGCTTCTTTTATCCCAATTACATTTCTTGCAAATTCAACAATAGCAAGTTGCATACCTAAGCAAATACCAAGAAATGGAATATGATTTGTTCTTGCGTATTGAATAGCTTCTATCTTTCCGTCTGTTCCCCTTTGTCCAAACCCGCCAGGTACTAAAATTCCGTCCATATGCTGTAACTTCTCTTCCACATTTTCTTTCTTTATTTCTTCTGCATCAATCCAGTGGATATCCACATTTATCCGATTTGCGATTCCTCCATGTTTTAAGGATTCTACAACACTTAAATACGCATCATGTAATGCTACATACTTTCCAACAATTGCAATATTTACACTTCCCTTTGCACCATTTAGATTATCAATCATCTTCTGCCAATCTGTAAGATCCGGCTTTGGACAAGGAAGCCTTAAACATTCGCATACTGCCTCAGCAAGATGCTGCTCCTCCATCATCATAGGAACTTCATATAAGGATTTGGCATCTAAGTTTTCAAATACATGCTCTTTTTTCACGCTACAAAACAGAGCTATTTTTTCCCTCATTTTTTCATCAAGAGGATAATCCGAACGACATACTAAAATATCCGGCCATATACCCATACTTTGTAATTCCTTCACACTCATTTGCGTTGGTTTTGTTTTCATTTCCCCAGATGCCTTCAAATATGGGATCAAGGTAACTTGAATGAGTATAGCATTCTCTCTTCCCACTTCCGCCTGAAATTGTCTTATAGCCTCTAAAAAAGGTTGGCTTTCTATATCTCCTACCGTTCCACCCACTTCTATAATAGAAATGGTTTCTTCCTCCTCAGTCTGCCCTTTATAAAATCTATCTTTTATTTCGTTGGTTATATGGGGAATTACCTGTACGGTTCCCCCACCATAATCACCACGTCTTTCTTTGTTTAATACAGAGGAATATATTTTTCCTGTTGTAACATTAGAGTTATAATTAAGATTCTCATCTATAAACCTTTCATAATGTCCCAAATCCAAATCTGTCTCTGTTCCATCATCTGTCACAAATACTTCTCCATGTTGAATCGGATTCATGGTTCCCGGATCCACGTTAATATATGGATCAAATTTTTGCATTGTAATATGAAATCCTCTATCCTTTAATAAACGGCCTAATGAAGCCGCTGTAATTCCTTTTCCTAGTCCTGAAACAACTCCACCAGTTACAAATACATATTTAACCATACTTTCCTCCTTTTGTTCTTCTTCCCACTACTTAAATCTATTGCTCCCAAAGGACTTTTATGGGAAATGGGCAGTTTATACAATGCAAAAAGGGTGCCAAATAAACCTGCTTACGCAAGCTATTTGACACCCTTGTCACATCACTTTATTTCTTTCTATTGAACCAAGAAACTATTTGCCACAAAACTGGGCTTATATTTCCTAAGTTTTATTATAAAATATACTATATTGTTACATGAACAATCAGCAATATGAAGCAATATGATTGCCCCTATCTAAACTGTTGTCTTTATATTTTCATGTTGTTATCATATACGATTTTATTTCATTTGTAAAGATATTTTTTTTATTTCATAACTATTGGTAACAATACAACCAGCAATGTCCTTTAATTAATTTTGAAGTTTTATGAAAGGCTTACATTGGTTCAGCCAAGGGCTCACCTGTTACCATAAGAAACTAAAAAACAAAAATTTATTCTTGACATTTCAAAAAATAGGTGTATACTACAAACCATAAAGCAAAGGCGCTTTGGAAACGTATGTGTTCCAAGGTGCCTTTTTTGATTTCTTTATTTGAAAGGAGAACATAGTTATGAACAAAAATATTCCTGATTTATTTGGTAGCCTTGTATTTAATGACAAAGTAATGCGTAACAAACTTCCAAAGGACATTTACAAAGCACTTCGTAAAACCATACAAAATAATACTCACTTAGAATTAGATGTTGCCAATGCTGTTGCTGTTGCCATGAAAGAGTGGGCAGTAGAAAATGGAGCTACTCATTTTACCCATTGGTTCCAACCTATGACCGGATTTACTGCTGAAAAACATGACAGCTTTATTACACCAATTGGAGACGGGGAAGTCATCATGGACTTTTCCGGTAAAGAATTAGTAAAAGGAGAACCCGATGCTTCTAGCTTTCCTTCAGGTGGATTAAGATCTACCTTCGAAGCAAGGGGTTATACTGCCTGGGATCCTACTTCTCCTGCTTTCATTAAAGATCAGACATTATATATTCCAACAGCATTTTGTTCTTATAGTGGAGAAGCACTTGATAAAAAAACACCACTCCTTCGTTCTATGGAAACCTTAAGCAATATGGCAACAAAAGTACTAAATCTACTAGGTCAAACTGATGTTACCAGTGTGTCTACAACTGTAGGACCAGAACAAGAATATTTCTTGGTAGACAAAGATCTTTTTGCAAAACGTAAAGACTTAATTTTTACAGGAAGAACCTTGCTTGGTGCAAAACCACCAAAGGGACAGGAAATGGACGATCATTATTTTGGTGCTATAAAACAAAGAGTTTCTGCTTATATGCATGACTTAGATGAAGAGCTTTGGAAGCTTGCTATTCCATCTAAAACGAAACATAATGAAGTGGCTCCTGCACAACATGAGCTTGCTCCTATTTTTGATTCGGCAAATATTGCTGTAGATCACAATCAATTAACCATGGATATTATGAAAAAAGTGGCAGATAGACATAATTTTGTTTGTCTTCTTCATGAGAAACCATTTGCTGGTATTAACGGTTCTGGAAAACATAACAACTGGTCTATGACAACAAATACCGGAAAAAATCTTTTGGATCCTGGAAATACTCCATCTGAAAACATTCAGTTTTTGGTATTTCTCGTTGCTGTAATTAAGGCAGTAGATGAATATGCGGATTTAATGAGACTTTCTGCCGCAAGTGCAGGAAACGATCACAGACTTGGTGCTAATGAAGCTCCTCCTGCTATTGTATCTATCTTTCTTGGAGAGGAAATCACGGAGATACTAACTGCAATCGAAAACGACACTTTCTTTGGAAAACATCAAAATATCCAAATGGAAACCGGTGCTACCGTTCTTCCTCATTTCTTTAAGGATAATACAGATAGAAACAGAACTTCTCCATTTGCTTTTACCGGAAATAAATTTGAATTCCGTATGTTAGGTTCCGCTTTTTCTGTTTCCGGACCAAACATTGTATTAAATACAGCTGTTGCAGAAGCTTTAAGCCAGTTCTACGATAAATTAAAAGAGACTCCTGCTGACAAAATGCATGATGCAGTCTATTCTTTAGTAAAAGAAGTTTTTAGTAAACACAAAAAGGTTATCTACAACGGAAATGGATACACAGACGAATGGGTTAACGAAGCAACACAACGTGGATTATTTAATTTCAAATCTACCCCTGATGTATTACCTTGTTTCATTGACAAGAAAAATATTGAATTATTTACTAAGCATAATATTTTTACAGAAAGTGAAATTTATTCAAGATATGAGATTCTCCTTGAAAACTATAGTAAAACCATTCATATTGAATCAAAAACACTTCAAGAAATGCTCAGACATGAATTTTTGCCAGCCCTAACAAAATATATGGATATTCTTACAAATTCAATTACTAGCAGAAAGAGTTTATTAAATCTTCCTTGTACCAGTGAAACAAAAATTTTAACATTTCTTGCAAATAGCTATGATAATATCTTTGAACTTTATGAAAAGCTTGAAGATCTTACACAAACAGCTGAAAACATGTCAGATATGCTACTTACTGCAAAATTCTATCAGGAAGAAATTCTTCCTTTGATGAATGCAATACGTGAAACTGCTGATAGTGCTGAACAATATTTACCGAATGATATTCTTCCATATCCAAATTATGAGCAACTATTGTTTTATATATAAGAAGATAAGAAAGGTACAAAACAATGTCTATAGAAAAATACATGGATGATAAACTAAAAGAAGAATGTGGTGTATTCGGAATCTATAATTATCAAGGAAATGACGTTGCACGTTCCATATACTACGGATTACTTTCTTTACAACATAGAGGCCAGGAATCTGCAGGCATTGCAGTCTGTAGCACCGAAGGTCCTCTTGGAAATATAAGCTATCATAAAGATATGGGACTAGTTAGTGAAGTTTTTCATGAAGCGGAACTATCCAACCTCAAAGGTAATATAGGCATTGGGCATGTTCGTTATTCTACTACCGGAGAAAGCTGTGCGAAAAATGCACAGCCTCTGGTTCTTAACTACCTAAAAGGCACCTTATCGTTAGTACACAACGGAAATATTACCAATGCCAAGCCTTTGAGACAATGTCTTCAAAAGGAAGGTGCTATTTTTCATACAACAACAGATTCCGAAGTAATTGCCTATCATATAGCCAAAGAACGTACAAATAAAAGTTGCGTAGAGGATGCAATTCTAGAAACAGCTCGTAAGCTTAAAGGTGGTTTTGCACTCATTGTTATGAGTCCAAGAAAGCTTATTGGAGTTCGGGATCCCTTGGGATTAAAGCCTCTTTGCCTTGGTATTCAGAATGGAAATTATATATTAGCCTCTGAAAGCTGTGCCCTTGCTTCTGTAAATGCTGAGTTTATTCGGGATATAAAACCTGGTGAAATGATAATAATAACCAAAGATGGCATAAAATCAGACTATAGCTTATGCCAAAAAGAACGCGCCCATTGCATATTTGAATATATCTATTTTGCCAGACCAGACTCTACCCTGGATGAAATCAATGTTTATGATGCAAGAATTCGCGCCGGCCAAGCTCTTTTCCATTCTTATCCGATTGATGCAGACATGGTTACAGGAGTTCCAGACTCTGGCCTTGTGGCTGCTATTGGGTACGCAAAAGCATCAGGTATCCCATTTTCTCTTGCATTCCAAAAAAATAATTACATCGGACGTACCTTTATTAAACCTACGCAGGATGAACGAGAATCTGCGGTACATTTAAAGCTTAATGTTTTAGAAAAATCTGTTAATGGTAAACGTATTGTTTTAATAGACGATTCTATTGTTCGTGGTACTACAATCAAGAGTCTCATTACCATGCTAAAATCGGCAGGTGCAATTGAGGTACATGTGAGAATATGTTCTCCACCATTTTTATATCCATGCTACTACGGAACAGATGTCCCTGTGAGCAGCCAGCTCATTGCTTCCTGTCATAGTAGTGAAGAAATATGCCAAAAAATCGGTGCCGATTCCCTAGGATATATGAAAATTGAAGACTTGTCCCAAATGACCCAAGATCTTCCACTATGTAAGGCATGTTTTGATAACCATTATCCTGTTTAAACAAAATATTGCTTGCAAGGACTGGATAACTAATCTATTTGGCTGGGTTTCAAATACGTCGTTTAAATAAAACATTGCTTGCAAGCAATCCTGCTACACTACACTTTCTCATGTATATACTCATAACAGTTTTCCCGCGAACTTAGCTGTTATATTGTAAGACCATCTGGCAAAAATAGCCTGGTGGTCTTACAACTAAAATAACTGACCCAGGTAACCAAATAATAACCTATGATTATAAAAAGTAACAGTTCAACCAAAAGACTGAACTGTTACCATAAAAATGTGGCATATTATACAAAGGCTTTTTTACTATAAAACACTTCTAATACTCTAACCTTAATAAGTAAATAACTGCGTCCAATGTTTTACACCTTTGGAATTTTGGTAAAAACCAACTCCAATTTTTGTAAACTTGGAATTTAGTATATTTGCTCTATGTCCATCGCTATTCATCCAAGCTCTCATAACTTCCTCTGGTGTGGCTTGCCCCCACGCAATATTTTCCCCTGCTCCTGTGTAAGAAATTCCCTGTTCTTTTAAAACAGTTGCAAATGCTGATCCATTAGGTCTTGTATGGGAAAATAGCTGCTCAATTTCCTTGGCACGTATGTGTGCTGCTGCCTCTATACTTTTATCCAGAGTAAGCTCCGACAATCCCGCCTTTTTTCTTTCTTCATTTACCAATTTTACAACTTGTTCTACATAAGTCGTATCTTGTGTTTCTTCTTCCATCTCCGGAGCCTCATTATCTGGTGTTCCTGCTTCCGGTTTCTCTAACTCTGGTATGTCCGTTTCCGGCTTTTCCACCTCTGGTGTATCTGTTTCCGGCTTTTCCACCTCTGGTGTATCTGTTTCTGGCTTCCCTAATCCCGGTATACAGCCTTCTGCAATAATAATGTCATAAATACAATTATTAGAATCTAAGTTACCCATCTGATTTGTAAGTATAGTAACTCCATCACATAATTTGCCTATTTTAAGGTCTGTTTTATCCACTGCAATACAGCAATACTTTCCCTTTCCTGCCTCTGCTATCTCCTCTGTGCCAGCTTTAGCAAAAACAGTAGAATTTGCTGTGGCTAACATAGCCACAAGGGCTAATGTACCTATTTTTCGTTTTCTCATGTGTACCTCCTTATCACTGAAAACTAAAACGTTTATTATCCGTTACAAGATTATCATAACATAATGAAAAATAGAATCCTATGCGCAATTGCTGGCGGAAAAGTTAGAAGTTTCCTCTAAAGATTAGGGTGTCAAAAGCACATAACCTAAATTGCACTTGTCAAATTGCACAACAATAAGATAACAATTTGCAGATGGTGTCCGTGCCAGACAAACACAAGCAGACGATAGGAGATTTTTGCCCAATTTTGTGAGTAAGCGTAAATGTTGGAGCACTGTTTGAGCGTAGCGAGTTTGCGGAAACATTTGCTAATAGGCGACGGAGCAAAATGGGCGAAATCGACGTGTCTGTGGTGCTTGGCTGACACGGACACCGTCTACAAATCGTAGCCTTAAATTGTG
>JAFQAU010000198.1 GCA_017399885.1 Lachnospiraceae bacterium | reverse complement strand
TCGTCTGCTTGTGTTTGTCTGGCACGGACACCATCTGCAAATTGTTATCTTATTGTTGTGCAATTTGACAAGTGCAATTTAGGTTATGTGCTTTTGACACCCTAACCTTTATAGGAAAGTTCGTCCTATAAAGCAAAAAACCCTCCGTGGATGTGCATAGTCAATATAATACTTCAGTCAAAAGGTTGAAAGGAATTCTCTCCATGGATATTTGTTACAGGGTAAAGTGCATTGCATATAATAAGAAAGAATTATGAAATTTATTTGCAAGAATTATTTTAATGTTTTATGATAATGGTATTATGCTAGTTATTATAGGTTAAAAATCTTACGTAAGCTGCATGATGATAGAGGTAGATTCTTGTGAAATTCATAGAAAGAATCCCATAGAAAATGACTTTTGTATGGATGATTATGTATTGGTGAGAAATTATAAAGAGGCGATATGGGTTATGATTACATTATTGGCAAAGATATTTATAAAAGATAGAGACCATATAGAGGAGCAAAAAGTGAGGACTGCGTATGGTATTCTTTCCGGAGCTGTAGGGATTTTCTTAAACTTATGTTTGTTTGTGGGGAAATTTATGGCAGGTTTTCTTAGTGGCTCCATTGCCATTACAGCAGATGCATTTAACAACCTGTCTGACGCAGGTTCTTCCATTATTACCTTGCTGGGGTTTAAATTGGCAAATGCAAAACCGGATCCGGAACATCCTTATGGACATGGAAGGATGGAATATTTATCTGGATTATTTGTATCTATTTTAATTTTGTTCATGGCCATTGAATTAATACAAACTTCCGTAGGGAAAATGATTGAACCGGAAAAAATGGAAAATAATATCACCATAACCATGATTTTAGTAGGATCTATATTGGTTAAATTTTATATGATGTTGTATAATAAGAGATTAGGAGACAAATTTTCGTCCGGTTCTATGAAAGCCACAGCAAAAGATTCCTTTGGAGATATGATATCTACTATAGCTGTGCTAATTAGCACAATTGTATACACATTGGTAGGTATAAACGTGGACGGATACTGTGGGATTTTGGTGGGAATTTTTATATTTTATACTGGAGTAAATTCTATGATAGAAACCATAAATCCTTTGCTGGGGCAAGCCCCTGATCGGGAATTTGTAGCACAGATAGAGGAAATTGTAAAAGGAGATCCTACTATACTTGGCGTGCATGATTTAGTAGTACATGATTATGGACCTGGAAGAATTATGATATCTTTGCATGCGGAGGTTCCTGCCAAGGGGAACATGTTAGAAACCCATGACAAGATAGATAACATAGAACGTTTGCTAAAGGAAAGATTAAATTGTCATGCTACTATTCATATGGACCCTATTGAAAATGATGATGAAGCTACGAGAGAGTTAAAAGGGCAGGTAAATGGAATTTTACAAAAAATAGATAATCAATTATCTATGCATGATTTTCGTATTGTGCCGGGTTCTACCCATACCAATTTAATATTTGATTTAGAAGTTCCGTTTCAATATGATAAAAGCATAGAAGAACTAATAGCACAGATACAACAGGAAGTAAAAATGGTGGGAGAAAAATACTACACCGTGATTACCATAGATAGAAAATAACTAGGATTTACAATGTAACAGGACAGCCGGATGGTTGAATTGTTACAGGAAAAATATAAATAAGGAGGCAACAAAAATGACAGATTCAAATTGTATATTTTGTAAGATTGCAAATGGAGAAATTCCTTCTAGAACTTTATATGAAGATGAGAGTTTTCGTGTTATACTAGATATTTCTCCTGCGTCAAAAGGACATGCAATTATTTTGGCAAAAAAACATGCAGAAAATATTTATAGTTTATCAGAAGCGGATGCAGGAAAAATTTATCTTGTAGCAAAGAAAGTAGCAACAGCTATGCAAAATGTATTAAAATGTGATGGAATGAATATTTTGCAGAATAATGGAGAGGCAGCAGGACAAACGGTATTTCATTTGCATATGCATTTGATACCACGATATAAAGATGATAAAGTGCAGATTAAATGGACACCGGGTACGGAGGCGGAAGCACTATCTCAAGAGCTAATGGAAGAAATTCAAAAAAGTATAAAGGAATAATCTAACTCTAAAAAAGAAAATAAGACGAAAGAATAAGACTTGCTACGGTAAGTCTTATTTTTTTGCTTTATAGGAAAGTTCGTCCTATAAAGCAAAACGCTCCGCGAGGATGTGCACAGATGCGTAAGGAATATTGTTGCAAAAGGCATGCAACACGCATCTGGCACACAAAGTGGAGCAAGTCCCTCATGAATGAGG
>JAFQAU010000197.1 GCA_017399885.1 Lachnospiraceae bacterium | reverse complement strand
AATGTGTGCCGTGCATGGTACATAACTAGAGGGTGAAAGTCCCTTACACGCGTAGTATCAACGAAGTGTTAGAGAAGCACAGAGCATCAATCGTGAGGTTGGGGCCGAAGGAAGTGTGGAACAAAATCGTGGACTAACGAACAGAAACTTGATATTAAGGCCCTATATAGAGGATGAGGTTGCATTGCAAACTAAAGTCCAAAATGATACCGTATCTATATAGAGGTAAATTAAGTAGTTAAACGAGGAAAGTTATGTATCTTACCACGGGAGGTCTCATGAACGAATAAGTACAAGCGGTTTAATACACCAATTGTTAAGGTCGGTCGAAAAAGGTTTATCATGAGAAGTCAGCAGAAGTCATAGTACTAGTAAACTAGGAAGGACTGAACAAACTAAGGTGTTTGAGTACACCACAATTATGCTAACTATAAATCAGAATAAATAAATAGATGATAGAAAAACGTAAGTTTCTAAATAAACTATAAAAGATAATGTAGTTAGTGTTGAAAGAGGAAAGGAAAGAACAGGTATGGAACTATTAGAAAAAGTACTAGATAATCAAAATTTATATGAGGCATACAAACAAGTATACAAAAATAAAGGAGCAAGTGGAATAGACGAAGTAACAGTTGAAGAATTAGGAAAATATATGTACTTACATAAGGAAGAAATAAAAGAACAAATACGAAATAGGAAATATAAACCAAGCCCAGTTAGAAGAGTTTATATACCGAAGGAAAACGGAGATAAAAGAGGACTTGGAATACCAACAGTAGTAGACAGAGTAATACAACAAGCAATAGTACAAGTATTAAGTCCAATATATGAAGAACAATTTAGTGAAACAAGTTATGGCTTTAGACCTAATCGCTCATGTGAAATGGCAATAATAAAACTGCTTGAATACTTTAATGATGGATATAGTTGGATAGTAGATATAGATTTACAGAAATTCTTTGATACAGTATGTCATGACAAATTAATCAGTATAATAATGAAAACAATACATGACGGAGAATTGGTCTCATTAATAAGAAGATATCTGGTAAGTGGAGTAATGGAAAATGATATAATAACACCTACAAAAGTAGGAACACCACAAGGAGGTAATTTGTCACCATTGTTATCTAATATCATGTTAAACGAATTAGATAAAGAACTTGAAAGAAGAGGATTAAAATTTACTCGTTATGCAGATGACTGTATAATTGTAGTACAAAGTGAAAAAGCAGCAAATAGAGTTATGGAAAGTATAACAAGGTTCATAGAAAAGAAACTAGGATTAAAGGTAAATGTAGAAAAGAGTAAAGTAGCAAGACCTAATGAAATTAAATATCTAGGTTTTGGATTTTATCAAAAGAACAACACATGGAGACCTAAGCCACACCTTAAATCATTACAGAAATTTGAGAGAAAATTAAAATATCAAACAAGAAGAAGTTATAGTGTCAGTGTAGCAAGAAGAATAGATTTCTTAAATCCAATAATAAGAGGGTGGATAAATTATTTTAGAATTGCAGATATGGAAAGTGAAATATACTTAATAACATGCCATTTAAGGCGAAGACTAAGATGCTGTATATGGAAACAATGGAAAACAATACCAAATAGAATTAGAAACCTAAAGAAATTAGGTGTAGCAGAAAAATATGCCAAAATGGCTGCATTTAGTAGAAAATCATATTGGAAAATAGCAGCAAATCATGCGGTACATCAAGGTATATCAAATAAAAGACTTAAGCAAAAAGGTTTAATTATGCCAGACGAATATTACAAGGAACATAGAAAAGAGTACATGCCAATAAATAATATTACTTAGTTTGAACCGCCGTATACCGAACGGTACGTACGGTGGTGTGAGAGGGGCGAGAGAAAATCTCCCTCTACTCGATT
>JAFQAU010000196.1 GCA_017399885.1 Lachnospiraceae bacterium | reverse complement strand
TCCTTAAGAAATGGCTGGTAATTGTGGATGCTACAGAACTGGATGAAGGATGCCAAAAGAAAAATGATTATTATCTAAGCCGCTGTTACAATAAGGGTGGAGATAATGAGTTTTACAAGTATCACAGAAGTGTACTTGAGGTAAAAATATATTTTGGAACTGCCATCAAACAGAGATGATTTACATTCAATTGCGTGTTCTACAGTTTCGGGTGATGAGGAAAAACGTCAGGTTCAAGTTGAAACAGAGCAAGGAAAGCGTACAATTAGTAAAAATGGAATCATTGCAATGAGAAAGGCAACTAATAAATCCAAGACTAACCATAGTAATGAGCATGGTGTTGAAGATGTTGATGTTGTAACAGGTGAGCGAAGAAATAATGTAACTAAGGATAAAAAGGGTACTGAAAGTAGAAATGTGTCATCAATAAAAACATACATAAATTTTTATTATGATGATGACGTTTATAATAATGTATGTAATATTAGAGTAGATGGAGAATTAATTAGTCTGAATACTTTGTTTGTTGATGCAAAGGAAGAAATACCAGTAGGTGTAAATCGTATTTTCTTTGGTAATGCAATAGTTACAGATTCTAACAGAAAAGTTGTTAAAATACAGAAAGATAATGGAAATTCAAAGTATAGTGCAACACAGTATCCGAATGGTACAGTTGTGGAAACGAAAGTGACTAAAAGAAAGTAATTTAATATATTAGGTGTTTGCAATGTATTCTATATAGGTAAAGAATACTAAAATAGTATATTTTCGTTATAATACATATTGAAATGGGGTATAATTATGGTATAATTAATCCATAGTTAGGAGGTGTTACTTATGCCACAAATTATTCCAATTAAAGATTTAAAGAATACATCAGAGATTTCTGATATGTGTCACAGAGCAGAAGAACCTATCTATATTACTAAAAATGGTTATGGTGAT
This sequence comes from Lachnospiraceae bacterium, assembly GCA_017399885.1. Classification (GTDB taxonomy): domain Bacteria; phylum Bacillota; class Clostridia; order Lachnospirales; family Lachnospiraceae; genus CAG-411. The sequence continues at coordinate 813 of JAFQAU010000196.1, read as the reverse complement.
ATGGTTATTATGAGTATGGAGATTTATGAGTCTGCTATGAAACAGCTTGCTATGTATAGAGATATTGAAATTTCTGAAAAGCAGATTGAAGCAGGTCAGGTAAAAGATGCCAGAACAGCACTCAGGGAAACGAGGGCAAAGTATGGATTATAAATTAGTTATTTCAGAGTATGCAGATGAATTACTTGATAATTTAGTATATTACTTGTTATATCGGCTGAAAAATGAGCAGGCTGCGAGACATCTGTTAGATGGCATTGATGGTATTTATGATAGGTTGGAAACAAATCCTTTTCAATTTCCACTTAGCAGAGATGCTTATTTAGCGAATAAGGGCTACCATGAAGCAGTTGTTCCGCAGATGGACTACATTGTTATTTTTGATGTAAGAGAAGATACAGTAAATGTTGTTGGTGTTTTTCATCAATTGGAAAGATATCAAAGCAAGTTATAAAGGAACAATGCAATATTATTGAAAACATCAAGCTACTTTTAATAATGTGAAGTTCCGTTGGCTAAATGGTAGGTAACGGGCAGTTTATGTAGCTGATATAGGGCATTTTTTATAGGAAAGTTCGTCCTATAAAGCAAAAAACACAACCCGAGGATGCACACGAATTGGTATGGAAGATGTAATGCGTAGTGTTGTTAGCGTGCTTGCACGCTTTGTTCCTTTATAGGAAATTCCGATTTTTTGAACAGAAAAAAGAAACGTATGTTCATCGAACATACGTTAGATAAGGCAAAAAAAGGCGCACCTGCCTAAGGATTATAGAGAAGATTAAAAAAAATAGAAACCTTCTTCTCCAAAAT
>JAFQAU010000195.1 GCA_017399885.1 Lachnospiraceae bacterium | reverse complement strand
GTAAAACTTGCTCAGGAAATAGGCGGTACTAAAGCAGCTAATGAATTAGGAATTCCTAAAGGTACCATATATGGATGGATAAAGGCTTTTAATGAAGGAAGTCTTAGTTCCGGTGAAGCTGTTCACACACCCAAAAATGCATTATCCCACAACGATGAGCTTATCGAACTGAGAAAGCGTGTTAAAGAGTTAGATAAAGAAAATCGTCGTTTAAAAGAAGAAAATGAATTTCTTGAAGAAGCAAGTGCTTTTTTCGCAGCCAGCCGTCGGAAGTCAGCAAAAAACAGAGATTAATGTTTATTGCAATCAAAACTGAAGACGGCAGGATTAAGGGCAAAATTTCTTTTTATTGCAGAGTGCTTAAGGTATCCAGGCAGGCATTTAATAAATATTTAAAAGCAAAAGATTCTCCATGGAAATATCAGTCTTTGGCAGATGCCATGCTTGATATCTGTAAAGAAGATGAATGTAATGATACTTATGGAAGAATCCGTATGTATCAGGCATTACAGCTTAAACAGCCTGAAGGTGTCAATATTCCAAGTGAAAGAACTGTATATCGTGTAATGGAAGAAATTGGTCTTAATCACAAACCAAAGCGAAAACCAAATGGCATTACCAAAGCTGATAAAGAGGCTCATAAAGCAGATGATTTAATTAAACGTAACTTCACAGCTGACAAGCCCCTTGAAAAATGTATTACAGATATGACTGAAATAAAAGCTTCTGATGGCAAACTTTATATTTCAGCTATTTTTGACTGCTATGATTTAGCGGTTTTAGGTCTTGCAATGGATACAAATATGAAAGCCACACTTTGTGAACAGACTCTGGATAATGCTTATAAAGCATATCCTCATCTGCGTGGAGCAATTATCCATAGTGACAGGGGTTCACAGTATACAAGTGAGCTGTATCGTAAAGCAATCAATAAATATGGCATTCTTCAAAGCATGAACAGTGCTGGTGGCAGATGCCACGATAATGCCAGATGCGAAAGTATGTGGGCAAGATTAAAAGAGGAACTGCTTTATGGACGTTATGACACCTCATCCATGACAGTCAACCAGTTAAAAACACTTATTTGGAGATACTTTATCAGCTATTGGAATAACAGAAGAATCTGCTCTGCTAACGGTGGTCTTCCGCCAATGGTTAAGCGACAGAGGTACTATGCCTCATTACAGGAAGCAGCATAGGTCGAACATTCTTGAGAAAAAAGTGTAAACCAATATTGACAATATCAATATGTTACCAGAGAAGAATATTTGAATGTTGACAGACTCGGTCGAATGGACAAGGGAAATACACCGAGGCGTTTGCAAAAGCAAGGAGAAAATAGAAATATTATTTTTGAATTGTTTAAATTGTACGAAAACGAAATGGCGGCGCCAAGAAAGACAGATTTTTATACAAATGCTTTGCGACTATTAAATCGTATGGAAAGAAGAAAAATAGCGTGGAAGAGGTATTCTTATATTGTTGTAGATGAGTGTCAGGATCTAACAAGAGTGCAATTGGAAATTATTAGACAGCTATATAAGGAAAAAGAAGAAAGTTGTATTTTATTTCTTACAGATGTGGCACAAAGTATCTATATGCATTCCTGGTTATCAAGGCATAGTTTTAAGAGTATTGGATTTAATATGGCGGGAAAGTCTAATATTTTATCAAAAAACTATAGAACAACAAAGCAGATTGCAATGGCTGCATATTCTCTTTTGGGAAAAGATACAGCTTTGAATAAAAGTGACGATTTTGTAGAACCGGTGTTAGTAGAGAGAAATGGTGCAAAACCACAATATCATGCTTTTGGGGGGTTGGAAAAAGAGTTAGAATTTCTTGTATATGAGATAAAAAAGCTCCTAACGAATGAAAAATATGATTTATGTGATATAGCTATTGTGGCGAAAAGCTGGAATTATCTTGAAGATGTAAGTACACATCTTCTTAATCATGGGTTGGATGCCCATTTGTTAAAAGGACAAAAAAGTGAAGCATATTATGAAGAGGGAAAAATACAGTTAATAACGTTACATTCATCAAAAGGATTGGAATTTCCAGTTGTATTTTTAGTAGGAATTAACCATAATATCTTACCTTATTCGGACGAAAAGGAAGAGGAAGAAAGAAAATTGCTGTATGTGGGAATGACAAGGGCAAAAGAGTTGTTATATATGAGTAGTAGTGCAAAAGAATCTCGATTTATTGTTGAAATCAATCAGGAGTATTTGGCAAGCACATCTCAAATTGGAGAATATTATGAGGTTCCTTTAGAACGATATTTTAATAAAGAACATTTACAAAATAATCCGGAGGAGAAAGTTCGTCAATGGTATATAGAACAATTACTTGTACATTATGGCTATCCAAAAGACCTTATCCGCATAGAGTATCCAATTCAATATGGAAGTCGGAAGTTTTATGAAGATATTGCAGTTTTTCGAAGTCATGAGCAAATGCATCGCCCATTTATTTTGGTAGAGGTAAAAAGACAAGATGAGGATCTGGATACAGCATATAAACAGGTAGAGTCGTATTTGTTGCCAAATAATGCTCCAGATTATATCGTAATTACAAACGGGAAAGAAGTAATTATGCAAAAGGTTTGCATAGCAGGGAAGATGGAGAATTTTAAGCTGCAATATACAACTGTAACAGATATTCCCTATTATCGGGAAGCAGATACACTCACTTATCAGTATGTAGATTTATGCCATAAAAGAACGCAGATTTTTAAGCAGGATTGTGAGAAAAAAGATATTTTTTATCTATGCGAAGAAGAAAATGAACGAATGGTAGATGGTTGCACATTGCAGTTGTGGGGAAAGGTTGCAGCTGGCGTTTTAAAACAGGCGAATATTCGGGAAATAAAAGCCTTTCAGCTTCCCATGGAAGTTGTACCAAAGGGGGAAGGTCTTTATGCTTTGGAAGTGGATGGTGATAGTATGGTAGGCTTTGGTATTGAGAATGAAGATATTGTTATCGTGAAGAGTCAGACCAAGGCAGAAGACGGTGACATTGTTGTTGCTGGAAAACAATCAGAAGATGAGGTAACGTTAAAACGATTTGAAAGAACAGAAAGTCATGTGATTCTGCACCCGGGGAATGCCAAATACGAAGACATATACATTCCTATAAATGAATTTTTTATGAATGGGGTAGTAGTTGGAATTGTAAAAAATGTGTAACTGTAGAAGCGGCTATTCTAACAGCTTGTGCAAAGAGGAAAGGATTGAAAATAAATGAAGATTCGCCGTGCTGTGGAAGCTGACATAGAAGGAATCAACCACTTGTTATGTCAGGTTTTAAAAGTACATCATCAGGGCAGACCTGATATATTTAAAGATGATACCAAAAAATATACAGATAAAGAGTTGTTGCAAATTATCAATGATGATACAAAACCGATTTTTGTTGCGGTTGATAAGGATGAAAAGGTGCTTGGTTACGCGTTTTGTGTATTTATGCAGCACAAAAATGATAATATTTTAACAGATATCAAGACCTTATATATTGATGATTTGTGCGTGGATGAAACAGTCAGAGGATTACATATTGGACAAAAGTTATATGCGCATGTATTAAACTTTGCAAAGGAACAAGGGTGTTATAATCTCACGTTAAACGTATGGTCCTGTAATTCAAATGCAATCCGATTTTATGAAAAATGTGGGTTGGTTCCGCAAAAGATTGGAATGGAGAAGATATTGTAATGAGAGGGGGGAAGATTAAAATATCGGCAATGTAAAATGCAGAATTTACATATAAATTTGAAGATTATTCATATTAAATTGAGTATTGGGATGAAGAATAAAGCTGTCTTTCTAATATCAGATTAAAAAAGGGGGGAATGATATGGTGGAGGATTATAGTGTTGAGGAAAATGAAATTGTTGAACAAGAAAAAACGCAAAATAAAAAGAAATTTGGCGTTTCAGTAAAAAAGTTGGCAGGTAGTGTGGGAGAAAAGGCTGGCATAATGGCTCAAAAATCTACCGAAGTGTTTGACAAGTCTAAGGATGCAGTTTTCCATGCAATTGATGTGAACGGTGACGGTCAAATTGATATTGAAGATGTCATTTTAATGGCATTTAGGGTTCCAGGAGTCAGTATAAACCGGGAGAAATTTTTACAAAAGGAATTAGTTAACAAGTATCCACAAGAAATAATTGAACAAGCGGTTTTGACAACACCGATGAAAGCTAAGATTACACAAGAGGACATTGAAAAAATTGCTATGGCTATTATTCAAAATGAAAGACTTAAAGTGTCGGGAATTTCTATGGCATTAGGTGCACCAGGTGGTGCTGCTATGGCGGCAACCATACCAGCTGATATTGCGCAGTATTATGGTTGTATGTTGAGAGTGGCACAGAAATTATTGTATTTATATGGATTTCCACAGATTGAGTATAAGGAGAGCGAACAATCATTTGACACGGAGACTATGAACCAAATTATTTTGTGCATGGGTGTTATGTTTGGTGTAGCTAATGCTAAAAATGGTTTATTGGCACTTGCTAGAGCTTTGGGAACAGGGGTTGAAAAGCAGTTGGTAAAGAAAGCATTAACCAAGGGCACAATTTATCCAATTGTTAAAAGTATCAGTAAGTGGTTTGGTGTTAAGATGACTAAGGAAGTATTTGCAGGATTTTTTAAAAAGGGGATTCCACTTGTGGGTGGTGTGGTTGGTGGTGGATTAACGTATGCAACCTTTAAACCTTGTTGTGTTAAGTTGAAAACCGTGCTAGAGGATACATATTTAAGTAATCCAGAATATCAAGAAAAAGAAGATATTATTGATATTGAATCTGGAATTGAAGTAGAATACGTTAATGTATAAACCGATGAATTGATAGAAATTACAGGGGAAGAAGAAATATAAGGACTTATCTGTCTATACACTATGTGGAAGAATTGTTTTGACTATTACCATAAGGTCGTGTATAATATAGTTATAAAAAGAGATACTTAATAAGGTCGGAACAGAGACCATAAACCTGTTCCAGTGGTCGGGATGGAGACCGAAAACCCATTCCCATTGCAGAATAAACTGTGAAAAATTAGTAGAAGGATGACTGTGAAGTCGTCCTTTTATTTTACTTTCAGGAGGAGTAATGGAAGAAAGAAAGAGTTTTAAAGAGCGTGTGAAGGAAACGGTAATTAGCAACGCATATTTATATAAAAAATATTATGTGGATTATGAATATTTGCTTTGCTCAAAGGCATTTAAGAAAAAAGAGTATTATATTGTATCTGCATACGAGGACAATTACTTACATCTTACTGGATTACATACAAAATTAAATGCGGCGACTTTTTTTGAAAAATGTTATAAGGGCACGTTAGAAGAGTATGATTTTGATTTTAGTAAAATTGGACAAACAGAAAATGAGGTGAAAGGTTCTGTAAGAAGAAAAATTAACTCTTTGCCCAATATTATGGGTATGTTTAGTGTGGGAACATTCGTTGAGGAAGATTTCGAAAAAAATAGAATACGGTGTGCTTTGGCAGCAGGAAATATTAGTACAACCTTGGGATTTGTGGTCACCGGTAAGGCGAAGCCAATGACATTGTTGAAGGGGAATGAACTAAATTCTGGAAAGGCGAAAAAATTGGATATAGTATTGCGAAGAAAATCAGGGGAAAAAAAGTTTTCTGAAATGCTAATAGGCTCTAGCGAACATTTGCAGGAATACAAGGAAGCTTTGAATGGCTTATTATCCAAAGAATTACAGGATCTTTTGTAAGTTCTAATATTGTCAACGAATGTATCATCAATGAAGAAGACACTTGTAATCAAACGTGGAAGTTTTATTAAAGTGATTGGAAGAGAAATTATTCGTAACGAAGTACTGTTTTGGAGTATTATTAGAACAGAAGAAGCGTGACAAGTAATGAAATATTGTGGTACAATGGAGATAATTAGAAAAAGTGCATGGACAACTAGGCTTCAGATATAATAAGGGGGGTGGCCGTTTTGACCAGATATGTTATGTTTGCATAGCACTGGCTATTGCAATATAATCTAAATTCACTTATGTAAAGTATATATCTTGTACATGACTGAATAAATTGTTATAGCCATTGCTATTCCTAATAGAATATTTTTTAGGAGGCAAACATGGGCTATATGAAAGCAGAAGAGATTCTGCCAATGGAAATAATTGAGTTAATACAGCAGTATGTAGATGGAAAGAATATTTATATTCCAAGAAAGACAGAACATAGGCAGGAATGGGGGAGTAATACCCCTACAAGGAAGGAATTGCAGCAGCGTAATGAGAAGATTTTTAAAGACTATGTTGCGGGGATGAAGGTTGTAGAATTAGCCACCAAGTATTTTTTATCAGAGAAAAGCATACAGCGTATTGTTAGACAAATGAGGGAATAATGAGATGGGCTGATACATTGGTTTTAATGTATTGGCTCATATTTTTTTAGAAAAAATTATGAGGTGTTTTTTTGGGAATCTTATATAGTAAACTTATATAGTAAACTCTCATGCAACCTTGCCCCTCCACCATAAATGAAACTGGCGTGTTTACTATCGGGTAACGTCTTTTCGCAAAAACGCTCAAAGACATACTATTCAACTAAGGGACTACTGCGCCCAAAAGCAGGGCTTGTACTCCCTAAGTTTCATAGTAAACACTCATGCATTCGTATGCACCACCATGCATGAAACTTTGCGTGTTTACTATCGGGTGACATCTCTTCGCAAAAAGCGCTCAGAGATATACTATTCAACTAAGGGATTACTGCGCCCATAAAACGGGGCTTGTATTCCCTAAGTTTCATAGTAAAATTTATATGTGCTTAGAGCTTGTATATGGTGTTTAGTTTGGTGATACGAAAATATATAGAGAAATGGGATTTGCTGAGTGCTTATTAGTAAAATAAAAAAGGGTCATAAAGGAGCGATTTAGAATGTACCAAGTAATAAAAAATTATAGAGAAAACAATCAGTTAAGACAAAGCTTTAACGAGTTAGCAGAAAAAACATTTGGATTAAATTTTGAGGACTGGTATCAGAATGGATTTTGGGGAGAAAATTATAATCCATATTCCATTGTACAGGATGGAAAAGTTGTGGCAAATGTATCTGTAAATACAACAAATATATTGTGGAATGGAGAGAAAAAGCATTTCATTCAGCTGGGAACGGTTATGACGGAAGAAGCTTATCGAAATAAAGGATTGATTCGCAGGATTATGGAAGAGATTGAAGTAGATTACAAAGAAAAAATAGATGGAATGTATCTGTTTGCCAATGATGAGGTGCTTACCTTTTATCCAAAATTTGGATTTGAAAAAGCAGTAGAGTTCCAGTATGCAAAGCAGGTTTGTAATGCGGGTAGCAGCACAATGAAACAAATACCTATGCATGAGAAAAAGGCATGGACAGAATTAGAAACTGCTATAAATAACAATCGTTTTTATGGACAGTTTGACATGGTGGACAACAGTGGTCTTTTTCTGTTTTACGTGACAAAATTTATGCAGGAAAATGTTTATTATGATAAGATGTTAGACACCTATGTGATTGGGGAATTGGAAGAAGGAGAACTTTTCATACATAATGTATTTTCCAATAATGAAGTGGACTTGGAAGATGTAATTAAGGCATTTGGACAGGAAGTAAAACAAGTAATATTAGGCTTTACACCAAAAGATAAGACAGGATATACCATGAAGGAAGTGCAGGAAGAAGATACAACATTGTTCGTAAAGGGGGCTGCTTTTGTAGGATTTGAAGGGGAGGAGGTTATGTTTCCAACGTTGGCACATGCGTAGAGCTGAAAGACAGAACAATATACAGGCTTATCATTGCTATTTAAATTAGTTGCTTTTATAATAGCATTAGACATTTTGTTGGATAAGGTAAGTGTGTAGCTTGTTCTTGTCTTTTTTTTTGTTACGAAACATCTTCAATCCTCTTTTTCTTTTCCTTGCATAAAAAAACAAATCTGTTATGATGAACAAGTCTAAGATTTTTTCTTAAATAAATCAGTATCCGAATCGGATTAGTTTTCCAAGAAAGAAAAAATAAATAGTGTTTCCAAAGGAGTTCCGTTATAGTTGAAGTAGGGAACTATAATTGCGAAATGTATTGGAAGAAAAACTTCAACACTTTATGTGAAAAGTTCATCTAAAAGGTTTCTATTTCGCACGTGACCAATGTTCAGTTTTTGTTATACATTTCTCCTTTTGAAATGCAGGTATTTACGAAAGGAGTAAGAATGAAAAAAACAACCAAAGTAACCATGAATATCAAAAGCTTAAGATACCCTAATCAAGAATAGAGCGGAGGTGGTTGATATGTTATTAACAGAATATGATGAAGAAAAAAGAATTCGAATTATGACAAAACAGATTGAAATTGAACGACAACGCACACAAGAGGCAAATCAGCGTGCCGAAACGGAACGTCTGGAGAAAGAAAGGGTAATTCTAAAAGCCGAAAAAGAGAGAGAAGAATATCAAAAACAAATAGAACAACTTCAGCAACAAATGTGGAAAATGATGGAAAATCAAAATAAAAAGTAATGGAAAAAGAAGTGTCGAATCGATGATAAAAAACAAACCCAAAGATTACAAAAAAATTATAAAATACACTTCTTGCAATATTTAGCATATTGGGTAATATCTTCTCCATCCGTGGGATTTATGGCTTTATTTTTTTGATTTTAACAGAACATATTGTGCAACCAAGAAATAATTTTTTAAATCCATTTCATCTAATCCTCTAAAAACAAATAAATCATCATGTAATGGCTTAGTTTTTTCTAAATCTTCACTTTCCACATGAAAATATCCTGTAAGCAAATCTATTCCTACTAAAATATTTTCATCCAATATATAAGATACTACTTGTGGTTTGGAATCTTCAAGCAATTTTTCCCTTGCATGCTCATTGTCTAAAATACAGTGACTAATCATTTGCCTGAATTCACACGAATCCAATATTTCAGGCTTATACTTATTTGTAAAATACTCATCAAGCTCTCTTCCTGTTTTTCGATTTAGTTTTAATTCACAGCGATGCTCCTCATATATTTCTTTATAATTGTCAATCATTGCTCTATTTATCTTTTTAATTAACATACAACTAATTTCACCACCAACTTCAAAATTTTTCTACTCGTAAGAACAAAGACGTTTAATGTTTAGCATTGTCTCTCAAACAGATACTGTTAAAGATATTCTGGCTTAATGCAGTAACGGCATATTGCATCCGTGAGTTCTTTAATAACATGTTCACGTGTATAATTGTTTTTATAAAAGGTATATTCATGAATAACATATTCCAACGTATTTTTTATTATAAAGCTTTTGTATTTCGTTGTAAATATATTCCTTGTGGCAAAGATAAAGAAGATTTTGCCAGCCGAAGTACTTAAAAATCGGGAGTAGAGCAGATTGACAAAACAAAGGAGTAGATATATAATAAAACTAACGTTACATAACAAAGTTATAGAAACTTTATAAAAATTGGAAGGATGTGTAATATGCCACCAAGAGCAAAATACACAAAAGAAGAAATCATTAATAGAGCCTTTGAAATGGCTAGGAAGAGAGGTATTGAAGCAGTTGTTGCAAGGGAGCTTGGAAAGGAGCTTGGGACTTCATCTTCACCTATTTTTACAGCATTCAAGAATATGGAAGAACTGCATAATGAAGTAAGAAAGGTTGCCATGAAAGAGTTTGAGGCATGTATTCATGATGCACTTAATTATACGCCTGCATTTAAGTATGTGGGAATGAAGATGATAGAGTTTGCCATGAAAGAGCCGAAGCTGTTTCAGCTTTTATATATGCGTGAGCATGATGGAAGAGAGACCTATACCATGTTAATTAATGAGCTTGGTGATACCGTAGGGGTTTGCATTGAGATAATGCAGAAGGAGTATGATTTAAGCGAACAGGAAGCAGAATTGTTATTTCGTCAGGTATGGCTTCATACATTTGGAATTTGCGTATTAGTGGCAGGAAAGGTATGCCGGATTTCTCCAGAGGAAATATCGGAGATGTTAAGTGTAGAATTTCAAGGAACCTTGATGCTGATAAAATCGGGAACATTCAAAACAATTCCTGTAACAGGAAAAGAATTGGGGAAATAAAAATGCAAAGCTTGGCAAGCTCAGTAACAGTTTAGCTTGTGGCAGAACCGTTACAGGTGTGAGTACTATTTTAAGTAAGCTTGTGCATCAGCTACGCAGACTGTGAGAGGGAATTAAGTGTTTATGAAAGAATAAAGAGATAGGGGGATACTATTATGGGGTTACTACAGAAAAATGAAAAAGAAGCAAATTTATTAGTGGCAAAGGTTATGAGGATTACGTTTATCATTTTTACACTCATCTATATTCTGAACATAATAGGCATATTTACGGTGGGTAAAATGATTATGACCATTGCCTACATCGGTGGAGGGTGTTTATTGCTGTTACCTACATTGTTGGTAAATATTTTAAAACGGGAAGGAGATTATATTAAGTATTTAAATGTTACATGTGCAGCTGTATTTGTTACATTGTTAAGTATTACCCTTACCTACCATGTAGTTGCAATTTATGTCTATCCTATAGCCATTGCAAGCCTTTATTTTTCTGGATTATTGAATATTATGGCAACCGGACTTACTGTAGTAGGGGTTTCCATAGGGCAGATTTTGGCATTCTACTTAGATACCATACAGGATGATAATTTTATAAAGTTTAAAAGTGTAATTATATTTGGGGTGATTCCCCGTGCCTTGGTCTTGATTGCAGTTGCTGCAATTTTTACAATGCTATGCAGTCGAACCGCATCAATGCTTTCTAACTTAATGGGGGCAGAGGAACAGAAGGAAATGTTTGAACGTATGAAGCAAATGCAGAAAAATGCAACACAGACTTCGGAAATCATGTTTGGTATGGTATCGGAGCTTTCCAGTATTACCGAGGTTTCCCTTCAGACAAACCAGAGTATAGCAAAAGAAACAGAACGTTTATTAATGGGTTCCACGGATAATACAGTAGCTGTGGAAAATGCAGATTGCAAAATACAGGATATTACAGATCAATTAGCAGAACTTAGTAATATGAATCATAGAACGGCAAAGCTTACGGAACAAATTGGTGAGAATACAAAGGAAAACCAGCAAAGAATGGACGATGCAACCGTTAGTATGGAGCAAATACATAACAGTACAAATGTGTGTAAGCAAATTATCAGCAATCTTGGGGAAGAATCAAAGGAAATTATTGGTATTGTAGAAACAATTACCAATATATCCAGTCAGACTAACATTTTAGCACTCAATGCTACAATTGAAGCTGCAAGAGCAGGAGAGCAGGGAAGAGGTTTTGCAGTAGTTGCAGAAGAAATCCAGAAGCTTGCAGAGCAGACAAAAATAGCAGTAGAAAGTATTGGAAGAATTGTAAATGAAGTAGTAAATAATACAGAGACAGCCGTTAAGGCTATGGAACAGAATGCACAAAATACACAAAAGGGTATGGATAGTATTCAAAAGGCAAACGAATCCACAGCTATTATTACATCATCTAACGAAGAATTGGTAGAACAGATTCATGAAATTGATAAGGTAGCAGAGATTATTAAGGGAAATAGTGGTGAAGTTGCAAATAATATGAAGCAGATTCGTGATAATACACAAGAAAACTGTAATGCAGTTGAACATGTATCGGAAGCAACGCAGGAGAATAGTGCAGGAACAGAGGGCCTTGCAGATATTGTAGAGCAGATCAAAGAGCTTTCCGAGCAGTTAAATAAAGTAGTGCAGGGAGAGTAAAGAAGTAACAGCTTTTATAGGGCAATTCCCTGATGGGTGATAGGGTAAATTCTACTCATATACTGCACTGAACCAGAGAAGCGTATAACAACAAAAGACATGGG
>JAFQAU010000024.1 GCA_017399885.1 Lachnospiraceae bacterium | reverse complement strand
CATTCATGAGGGACTTGCTCCACTTTGTGTGCCAGATGCGTGTTGCATGCCTTTTGCAACAATATTCCTTACGCATCTGTGCACATCCTCGCGGAGCGTTTTGCTTTATAGGACGAACTTTCCTATAAAGGAACAAAGTGGACAAATCCACTTCAGCTCCCTAAATCCCTCATTCATGAGGGACTTGCTCCACTTTGCGTGCCAGATGCGTGTTGCATGTCTTTTGAAACAATACCCCTTACACATCTACTCTGTACGCTATTTTACTAAAACTCGTACCTCGTTAAGTAAAATATGTGTGTACACATCCTCGGGTCGCGTTTTTTGCTTTATAGGACGAACTTTCCTATAAAGCAAAAAAAGACTTGCAAAGCAAGTCTTTTTCTTTTATTCCTGTGTTTCTACCTCTTCAGCAACTTCTCCTGCATCCAAAGCTTTCACACTTAAGCTAATCTTCTTATCCGCACTGTTAAAATCAACAACCTTAGCAGTTACTTCCTGTCCAATCTTTAAAACATCTGAAGGTTTTTCAACATGTTCTCTAGAAATTTGAGACACATGCAATAAAGCATCAATACCTGGCTCTAGTTCAACAAATGCACCAAAATCTGTCATACGAGCAACTGTTCCTGTAACCTCTGCTCCAATTGCATATTTCTCTTCTGCATTAATCCAAGGATTCTTTTCATCAAATTTAAGACTAAGCGCAATCTTATCTCCCTGAATCTCTTTAATTAGAACTTTCACAGTATCTCCTACTTTGAAAATCTTCTTAGGACTTTCCACACGTCCCCAAGACATTTCAGAAATGTGTAATAGACCATCTGCTCCACCTAAATCGATAAACGCACCAAAATCTGTTACATTCTTAACTGTTCCTTCAACTGTCATTCCTGCACTAATTCTAGCAAACAACTCTTTCTGCTGTTCTTGCTTCTTAGCAACTAATAACTGTTTACGATCACCAATGATTCTTCTTCTCTTTGGATTAAACTCTGTAATTACAAATTCAATTTCCATTCCAGCATACTTTGAAAGATTCTTCTCATAAGTATCTGAAACTAAACTTGCTGGAATAAACACTCTTGCTTCTTCTACAACTACACTTAATCCACCATCTAAAACATTTGCAACTGTTGCTTTTAGAACTTCTTTATTATTAAATGCTTCTTCAATTCTCTTATTTCCTTTTTCAGCAGCAAGACGTTTGTATGTTAACAATACCTGTCCTTCTCCATCGTTTACTTTTAAAACTTTTGCTTCCATTGTGTCACCAACGTTAACAACTGTTGTTAAGTCTACATTAGGTGTATTACTATATTCATTTCTTGTAATGATACCGTCTGCCTTGTAACCTATATTTAAGACGATCTCGTCTTCCTTCACGCTAATGACTGTCCCTTCTACAATTTCACCATTGTGAATTGTTTTTAATGATTCTTCTAACATTTGTTCAAAGCTCTGTTCTGACATGCTTCTTGAACCTCCTTAATAATATTATTTGGGGTTGATGCCCCTGCTGTAATACCTACGCTACGAAAAGACTGGAACGATTCCAAATCTAAGTTAACAAGTGTCTGTATATAGTAAGTATTTTTACATTCTTTTTTACATATCTCGTATAGTTTCTGTGTGTTGGAGCTTGTTTTCCCACCAATCACAATCATAACATCAGAGACTTTTGCCAACTGCCTCGCTTCCCTTTGTCTGACCTCAGTAGCATTGCAAATTGTATTTAAAGCAATTATATCATACCTCTTTTTTGAAATTTTTTCAACTAAATCTTGAAATTTCTTGTAATTAAATGTCGTTTGGGATACAATACATACTTTCTTTCCCTCACCTACAACGTATTTTTGAGCCTCTTCTGCTGTTTCTATAACAGTAACATTCTCTTTTCCCCAGCCTTTAATACCTTCGACTTCCGGATGCTTTGCATTTCCTATGATGATAATTTCTTCTCCCTGTTCTGTGTGCTCTTTTACAATATTATGAATTTTTTTTACAAATGGACAGGTAGCATCCACAATTCGTACATTTTGTTTTTTTAACAATTCATAAACCTCTCTTGCCACACCATGTGAGCGAATTATCACAGTTCCTTTCGTTATTTCTTTTAGCTCTTCTAACGTGTTTACAACACAAACACCTTTTTCTTTTAAGTCATTTACTACCTCTTCATTGTGTATAATAGGTCCATAAGTATACACTTTCTCACCATTTTTTGCTTCCTCATATACCATATCCACTGCACGTTTTACGCCAAAGCAAAATCCCGCACTCTTTGCCAACTGTACTTCCATTTTATCACCCTTTTACAATTATTTGCTCTTTGCATATAAGAGAATGATTTCTTTTACCACTTCTTCAATTGTCATATAGGAACTGTCTATTAATACTGCATCTTCTGCTTGTTTTAATGGTGCAATTTCTCTATTCATATCCTGCTCATCTCTTGCAATAATATCTCTTTCAATTTCATCCAAATAACAATCAATTCCTTTTGCCTTTAATTCCTTATATCTACGATTAGCACGTTCTCTTGCACTTGCAGTTAAATATATTTTAATATCTGCATTAGGTAGTACATGTGTTCCAATATCTCTACCATCCATTATCACATCTTCCTTCTGTGCTAAGGCTCTTTGTAAATCTAATAATTGTGAACGAACCGCAGGATTTTTTGCACTTGCCGAAGCCATCTTTCCCACTTCTTCTGTACGAATCAATCCACTCACGTTCTCTCCATTTAGAATTACCTGTTGTTCTCCATTCTCATACACAATTTCTACATTTGCCTCTGTAGCATATTTGCTAATCTTATCTTGCTCATCTTCTTTTATATTATTACGGATTAAGTATAATGCAATGGCACGATACATTGCCCCAGTATCCACATATATAAACTCTAATTCTTTTGCAACGCTCTTTGCAATGGTACTTTTCCCAGCTCCTGCTGGACCATCTATAGCAATATTATAACTCATAGCTTCCTCCTACCTATTCTTCTATACTACTTCCTGCCAAATATGCAGTTGACCATGCTATTTGTAGGTTATATCCTCCTGTTAATGCATCTAAATCTAATACTTCTCCAGCAAAGTATAAACCTTTTATCAACTTAGATTCCATAGTTGCAGGATTGATCTCTTTTACAGAAACACCACCTTTGGTTATAATTGCTTCATTATATCCTCTTAACCCCTGTACGGTAAGCTGCATATGCTTTAATGTATGCACAATTCTTCTTCTTTCTTCCTTTGTAATGGAATGTATTACCTTATTGGGATCAATTCCTGCAAGTGCTATTATAATTGGTATCATTTTTTTTGGTAATAATTTATCCAAAGCATTCTTAAATTGTTTGTTTTGTATTTCTATAAAATCCCTTAAAATCCTTGCATCCAGTTGTTCCTCAGTTAATGCTGGTTTTAGATCTATTTCTGCTATAACCTGTGATTCCCTTATATCTCCTTTTAGATAACTACTGGCACTTAACACCAAGGGACCACTAATACCAAAATGCGTGAATAACATTTCTCCTAATTCACTATATATTTTCTTATTATTAACAAAAACCGTAAGCTCCACATTTTTTAAAGATAACCCCTGTAACTCTTTCACATAGGATTCTTTTATTTGAAATGGCACCAAAGCAGGATATAATTTCGTAACTGTATGACCTGATTTTTTTGCAAAATTATAACCATCGCCTGTAGAACCTGTACTTGGGTAAGATATCCCTCCTGTGGCCACTATAACCGAATCTGTCTCTATTAATTCTTCTTTTTTGTCTTTTTGTATACTTACCGCAGAAATAATGCCTTCTTTTGTAATTATCTGTGTAACCTTTGTAAATAAATAAATTTTCACTCCTAAACGTTTCATCTCATTCTGCAACCCTATTATTACATCCGAAGATTTATCTGATTGCGGAAAAACCCTGTCTCCCCGTTCTATTTTTGTTTTTACACCTATTTCTTCAAAAAAATCAATTACTTGATAGTTATTAAAACCATAAAATGCACTGTATAAAAACTTGGGATTTGAAACTACATTAGCAAATAAATTATCCATATTTCCAGCATTTGTAATATTACATCTACCTTTTCCGGTAATAAACAACTTCTTTCCTAGTCTCTCATTCTGCTCTAATAATGTTACTTTATGTCCATTTCTGGCAGCTATTATAGCAGCCATCATACCAGCTGCTCCACCACCGATTATCACTACCCTTTTCATCTTCTGTGCTAACCTCCTTATTTCCACCAATATACTTCGTCTTCCTCTAATATAAGGTTATCACTTTGATATGCTTTAGATTCTTTCTGAAAAATTATTTTTTCAACATCTAACAGATTATCAACTAAACTTTTTGAAATACTCTCTAATATTACCTCTTCCACTTCAGGGCTAACTCCTGTTATGGGCGCATAATTTTCTTTAAAGCTAACGTACAATATATTATCCTTTTGAACAACATTATCTACCTTGATTTCAATTGCATGTACCGAAAATAACGTAATAACTTCCTGTACAATGCGTTGCGCAGTAATTTCATCCTCCTTTGGAATGAATACCGTTTCACTAACACTTTGTATTGTACTTTCATCAATTGTGTATAACTGTATTGCAACCTCATTTATATCTACTACACTTTGCGTTATTTCTGGCATCGGTGTCTCCTTTGTTTCTCCACGTTCGTTACTGCAACCGGAACAAAAAAACAAACATCCCACCAAAAAAATAATTATAATTTTTCTCATGATTCCTTCTTGCTTCCTTCCAATTCTATTTTTCTTCTTTTAATACTGCACGATTCTTATATATATAATCCACAAGAGAAATCACAGTTAAAGCCATGGACAAATAGATAAATATTTGTTCCATATAATCAAATATAACCAAATCAAAATTAAAAATCAGCAAAATTGACATAACCATTTGCGCAATTGTTTTAAACTTTCCCCATTTACTTGCTGCAATTACAACTCCATTATCTGAGGCAACTAATCGAAATCCACTTATTGCAAATTCCCTGCTTATTATTACAATCGCAACCCATGCCGGAAAATTCAGTTCGGGCATAGAAACAAAACAAATTAATGCCGCACATACCAATAGCTTGTCTGCTAGAGGATCCATAAATTTCCCAAAATTTGTTATCAACTGATATTTTCTCGCTATATGACCATCTAGAGCATCTGTAATACAAGCCAAACAAAAAATAACACCTGCTATATAATTGTTATACGGTATTTCTCTGATTAAAATAGATATTACAAAAAAAGGAATCAATATAACACGCAAAATAGTTATCTTATTAGGTAAATTCATTTTCCACCTGTCCTTTCCTTTTATTCCCAAACAACCTCACCTATCAGGTCATATTCCCTTGCATCTGTCACTTGCACTCTTACAAATTCACCTGACATTAATTCATGTGAACAAGACACAAAAATATAACCATCTACATTTGGTGCATCACGATAGGTCCTTCCTATAAACACATTTTCTTCCGGCAGCTTACCTTCTATTAATACATCAATGGTACGATATAACATATTTTCTGCATTTTCAAAAGCTATCTGTTGCTGCTGGCTCATAATTTCATCCCGTCTTGCTTCCTTTATCTCCTCTGGTATCTGGTCAGACAGACGGGCTGCTGCTGTATCTTCTTCCGGTGAATATGTGAATACACCCAATCGGTCAAATTTCATTTCCTTCACAAATTCTACAAGCTCCTGATGTTCTTCCTCTGTTTCTCCTGGAAATCCGGTAATTAAAGTAGTTCGTAAGCATATTTCCGGAATTTCTTTCCGTAAACGCTCTACTATATCTACTATCTCCTGTCTACTGGTTCGTCTTCCCATTCTGCGAAGCACACCATCGGAACCATGCTGTATTGGCATATCTAAATATTTGCAAATCTTGTCCTCTTCCTTCATTACCTGGATTAGCTCATCTGTTATCTCTTCGGGATAACAATACAATATTCTAATCCACTTGATTCCAGATATTTTACATAATTCCTTCAACAGCTGTGGTAATTTTTTTTCTCCATAAATATCTTTACCATACATGGTTGTCTCTTGTGCAACCAAAATCAATTCTTCTACACCATTCTTCGCCAGTTGCTTCGCTTCCTCTATTAATCTTTCCATAGGCACACTACGGTAATCACCCCGAATTTTAGGTATGATACAATACGTACAATGCTTGTCACATCCCTCAGCAATCTTTAGATAAGAATAGTAACCACCTGTTGTGTTAATTCGATTTGTATTTACCAATGGCAAATAATTTATATCTTTAAATTCCTCTGTAGTGTTCCCCTTTAAGGCCTCTTCTACTACCTGACAAATAGTTTCATAACTAGTTGTTCCAAGAACTGCATCTACTTCTGGAATCTCTTTTCTTATTTCTTCCTGATATCTTTGTGCCAGACACCCTGTTACTACCAATACTTTTAACTTCGCAGATTCTTTCAATTCTGCCATCTCTAGAATTGTAGTAATACTTTCCTCCTTCGCATCATGAATAAAACAACAAGTATTTACCACTATTACCTCTGCTAGTTGTTCATCATCTGTTATTTCGTAACCATTTTCACGAAGTAATCCTAACATCACCTCGCTATCTACTAAATTTTTATCGCAACCTAATGAAACAAATAATATCTTCATGTAAATCTCCTACTTTTATTTCTTAAGTTCTACCGAACTCACACAGTTATACATAAGCATAGCAATGGTCATTGGCCCCACACCACCTGGTACAGGTGTAATTGCAGAAACAATTGGTTCTACATCATCAAAATCAACATCACCACATAATTTATTTTCTGCATTTCTGTGAATTCCTACATCTATTACAACGGCTCCTTCTTTTACATATTCCCTAGTCACAAACTTAGGTTTTCCTATAGCAACAATAAGAATATCTGCTCGTTTCGTTACTTCTTTTAAATCCTTGGTTCTGGAATGACAAATTGTTACTGTCCCATTCTCACGAAGCATAAGTAATGAAATTGGTTTTCCTACAATGTTACTCCTTCCAATTACCACACATTCTTTTCCTTCTATCTCAATATTGGAACGTTTTAACAATTGTATAATTCCGGCAGGCGTACATGATACAAATCCTTCCTGACCAATACTTAACGCACCAACACTCTGTGGATGGAAACCATCTACATCTTTCTCAGGCGCAATGGTTTTAATTACTAAATCTTCATCAATGTGCTTTGGCAATGGAAGTTGAACAAGAATTCCATTTACATCTTTTCTTCCGTTTAACTCTTCAATAAGGTCTAATAATTCCCTCTCACTAATATTTTCTTCTAATTCGTAGGATAAAGAACGAATACCAATGTATTCACAAGCTTTCTTCTTATTTCCCACATAAACTGTAGATGCCGGATCATTTCCTACTTGAATTACCGCCAATGTTATCTCTATACCATTTTTTTTATATTCTGCAACTTTTTCTTTTAATTCATCCTTAATTTCACTTGATATTTTCTTCCCATCAATTATAAAAGCCATCTTTCTACCCTTGTGTGTCTCTGTATTCTGTATACACACATTCCTTTCTATATTCTCTCATACTATTCTATAACAGTTTTTCTATAAAAGGAAGAGGAAAAGTAAATTTCTTGGTAACAGTTCAGAAAAACTGAACTGTTACTTTTCTTTCTTAATACAGTATAACCAAAGTATCATAACCATCTTTTCTTAAAACTCTTTCAATGCGCTTTGCCCTTGAGAAATCATTGAATTTACCTACTAAGACAGCATAATATTTTCCTATTTGTTCTACCTCTACTGTATACCCCATCTCCCGGATTTCATTGGCAAGACGACTGGCATTCTCTGGATTTTGAAACAGCCCTACTTGAATTCGATAGAAACGTTTATCCCTCTCCTCCATATTTAGGGTTTCTACTATTCCCTGTGCTATAGCATTGGCAATTGCATCGAAATTCTCATCCCAAATTGCATTATCTATATCAGAATTAATAAAACCTGCTTCCACTAAAACTGCTGGCATTTTTGTTCCCCGCAACACTGCTAATTCCTTACGAACCTCTGTTCCAATGTTGTTGAATCCCACTTCTGCCAATCTTTCATTTATGTTATTTGCCAGCACCTCTTTTATATCACCTTCATTGTATATTAATGTCTGCACCCCGGAATATTGATTAGCTTCTGCCCCTGAATTTCGATGTATAGAAACAAAAAAATCCGCATTCTTCTGATTTCCCAAACGTGCCTTTTCTGCCGGGGATTGATATATATCCTCTGTTCTGGAAAATACCACATCAATTCCATTTTGTTCCAGTATTTCTCCTACTGCTAGTGTTAAATTTAAATTATCCTCTTTCTCTTTCCGTCCCATAAAAGTAGCTCCATTATCCCAGCCACCATGACCTGCGTCCAATAATACCCTTGTTGCCATGAAAAAACTCCGTTTTTTATTAGTTTATGTTACATTTTTAAAAATGTTCAAAAAAATTATATCTTCAACCATTTTGGATATAATAATTCCTAAATAAAAGTAATTATTTATAGATTTTTCATTTTAAAGGGACATTAAAAATTCAAAAAAATCATGAAAGAAGGGAATTCATTTATATGTGTACAGCTATATCCAACTATTCCGGAGACTACTATTTTGGAAGAAATCTTGATTCAGAATTCACTTATAAAGAAACGGTAACCATTACCCCTAGAAATTTTTCTTTTTCCTTTTGCAATTCACAAACAATAAAAAAACACTTTGCAATGATGGGCATGGCTTATGTTGTGGATAATTATCCCCTCTACTATGATGGATTTAACGAAGAGGGTCTATGTATTGCCGCTTTACTCTTCCCAGATTACGCCTGTTACAATCCAACAAAAAATTGCCAAAATAAAATCAGCCCATACGAATTTATACCATGGATTCTATCCCAATGCTCTTCCATCTCTCAAGTAAAAGAATTATTGTCAGATACTAGTCTGACTGCTATTCCATTTAACAAAAAACTCCCTCTTAGTCCTTTGCATTGGATGATTT
>JAFQAU010000194.1 GCA_017399885.1 Lachnospiraceae bacterium | reverse complement strand
GCAGGCGCACAGGGACCTGCAACCGTTCTATCTTTTTTCTCTAACATTTCTTTTACCTGTTCTGGTACATAATATCCTGTTCCAACCTGTAATAACGTTCCAACTATAATACGAACCATATTATATAAGAAACCACTACCTGAAATTCGTATTTTTATTTTATTTTCATCTCGCCAGATTTCCAATGCATATATTGTTCTTACGGTATCTGTTACCTGTGTTTTCGCCGAACAAAAGCTTTTGAAATCGTGCTCTCCTACCAAATACTGCGCTGCTTCCTTCATCTTTTCTATATCCACCTGTCTATAAAAAAAATAACTGTACAATCTTTCTGTAGGAATGGGTATCTCTGTATTCAATATATGATATTCATAAGTTTTTATACTATCACAATGTCTTGGATGAAAATCCAAAGGCACTTCCCTTGACTTTTGTACTCTTATATCCTCTGGTAGATGTGTATTTAATGCCAATCCGATTTTTTCTGCTGGTATTCTACTCATGGTGTCAAACACTGCCACATTTCCATAAGCATGTACCCCTGCATCCGTTCGGCTTGCCCCTATAACCACAATTTCTTCCTTTAATAGTTCTGTTAACTGTTGATTTATAATTCCCTCCACAGTTTTAGCCTGTGGCTGTATCTGCCAACCATGATAATTTGTTCCATCATAGGAAATATCCAGTTTTATCCTTTTTTTTCTTATTAAGTTCTCATTAAGAGCTTTTTCCTCCACTAAAGTTCTCCCTCCTCTCATTAGTACCAAGATAAATGAGCAAAGTAATTGCCTTTGGATTTACAAAAAACAAAGTTTACCTTCATTTGTGCCAAGCTAAATCAGCAAGATGATTGTTTCTAATTAATCTTATTACCTATTTTATATTAATTGGGGCATGTATTTTACATTTACAAATAATAAAACCACATAAAGTATGATAATGCAAAAGGCATAATAGTCCCTTCTTTTATAACTCAAAGGATTCATCTTTGTTCTACCTTCACCACCTCGATAACAGCGTGCATCCATCGCCATTGCCAGGTCATTTGCCCTACGAAAGGCAGATACAAACAAAGGTACCAATAGTGGAATTAATTTCTTTGCTCTAACTATCATATTTCCTGTTTCAAAATCTGCCCCTCTTGCCATTTGGGCTTTCATAATCTTGTCTGTCTCTTCAAGTAATATGGGAATAAATCGAAGTGCAATAGACATCATCATAGCGATTTCATGCACTGGTACATGTAACCATTTTAATGGCTTTAGTAATGCTTCCAGCCCATCTGTTAAATGATTGGGCGTTGTGGTAAATGTCATCATTGATGCACCGATTACCAATAATACCAATCTTATACCCATAAATATTGCTTTTCGAATCCCCTCTATTGTAATTTTTATAATACCAAACTCAAAAAGGACGCGTCCCTGGGAAAATAATGCATTTATTCCCACTGTGAATAACAAAATTGCTATGATTGGCTTTAGTCCTTTTAATATATAGGGAACTGGAACTTTAGAAATATTTATAGTTAGTCCTAAGAAACATATTACAAAGAAAAATCCTAGGAAGCGTTGAAAGCAAAACATAGATATCATATATACCAAAGTTCCAATTAATTTTACCCTTGGATCCAATTTATGAACAACAGACTCCTTTGGATAATACTGTCCAATTGTTATATCTCTAATCATAAGTTATCCCAACCTTTTTCCTAACGCTTTTAATATCTCTTTTTTTGCTTCTTCAACTGTAATCACGTCTTCTGAAACATTCCATCCTTTTTTTCTTAAACCTCTCATTATATAGGTTACCTGTGGTGCAGCTAATCCTAACATTTCTAATTCATCTGAATGTTTAAATATAGATCTGGTATTTCCATCTAAAACAACCTGCCCATGATGCATTACAATCAATCGCTCTACGTAATTTGCTACATCTTCCATACTGTGTGATACTAAGATAATTGTACATTTTTTTTCCCTGCGCAATTGTTTGATTAACTGGAGTATTTCTTCTCTCCCCTTAGGATCTAATCCTGCTGTTGGTTCATCAAGAATTAAAACTTCAGGTTGCATCGCCAACACTCCAGCAATAGCAACTCTTCGTTTTTGACCACCAGATAAAGAAAATGGTGATACATCCAACAGCTCCTCTGATAAACCCACATCCTTCATTGCCTGATAACTTCTTAGATCCACTTCCAAGGGAGGTAACCCAAGGTTTTTGGGACCAAAGGAAATATCTTTAATTACTGTACTTTCAAACAACTGATGTTCAGGATACTGAAAAACTAAACCAACTTTTCCACGCAATGCATGCATTGAGAAATCCTTGTCATATATATCTTCGCCATTATAATATATATTTCCGGCGCTTGCTTTCACTAACCCATTTAAATGCTGAACTAAAGTAGATTTACCTGAACCTGTATGTCCAATTAAACCTATAAACTCACCATCTTCTATCTTTAAATTGATATCTTTAATCGCGTATTCATCTGTGCGAATACTGTCCTTATACTGATAACATACATGGTCTAAAATAATTGACATAACCTTTTCACTCTCCCAATAAAAACCACTAGAAACTTGTCTAATTATATACTTACCCTATTATCCAACCAACATTGTAATTAGCTAAGGTGTAAGCTGTGACAGAAGCTCTTCCACCGTTAAAATAGGAGATGTTAAAGGAATCCCCTCCTTTTGTAACTCGTATGCCAACTCCGTTACTTGTGGAAGATCCAAACGATACTCTTTTAATTGTTCAACCTGCGAAAAGATCTCTCTGGGTGTCCCCTCCATTACTACCTGTCCCTTATTCATTACAAACACTTTATCTGCGTTCACAACCTCTTCCATGTAATGGGTAATTAAAATTACTGTAATTTTTTCCTGTTGATTTAATATCTTTATTGTTTCCATAACTTCTTTCCTACCATTAGGATCCAACATTGCAGTAGGTTCATCTAAAATAATACATTTTGGTTTCATTGCAACCACTCCGGCTATGGCAACTCTCTGCTTTTGACCACCAGATAATTTATTAGGCGAATGTTTCCGGAAATTTAACATATCTACCGCCTGTAGACTTTCCTGCACACGCTCCCAAATTTTCTTTGTTTCTATCCCTAAATTCTCAGGCCCAAAACCTACATCTTCTTCCACTACATTTCCAATAATCTGATTATCTGGATTTTGAAACACCATTCCTGCAGTTTGACGTATTTCCCACAATTTTTCAAGATTTTTCGTATCTTTTTTATCAATAAAAAGGCTTCCTTCCGTTGGCGAAAGCAATGCATTAATATGTTTTGCAAAGGTGGACTTTCCAGAACCATTATGACCTAAAATTGCTACAAATTGTCCTGGCTCAACGTGGATATTCACCCCATCCACAGCTTTTGTTATACTCTCAACATTTCCATTTTCATCTCTTCTTATATATTCAAAAGTCAAATCCTTGCTATTTACCATATTATTCATCACCCTTTTATTATAACATTTCAGCTTTGTGCACATACCTCGCAGAGAGCATTGTAGGAAACTACAGAAAAATTCCTATAAAGTAAAGAAAAAGGGAGGCTCTACAATGCGGAGCTCCCTCTTTCTATGTCATCGAACTACTATTATACTAACTCAATTAATACTTCCATAGCAGCGTCACCTTTACGTTGACCAATCTTAACGATTCTTGTATAACCACCGTTACGATCTGCATACTTTGGAGCAATTTCGTTAAATACTTTATCTGCAACGTCAACTTTTTTTGTATTTCTCTTCTTTCCAGCGTTCTTTGCAGGAGTCTCTGTTACACTATAAAGAATTTTATTCATCTGTCTTCTTGCATGTAAACGTGAAGGCTTATCTTTTTTGATTTCCTTATCAACTGTTTCATGTACAACTACTTGATATTTCTTTCCGTTCTTACTTACTTTTTCTTCAGTAACCTTAACGCCATTTTCATCTCTTTTAGCAACAGTTACCTGAACTGTAGATGTTTCAAAGTTATCCTTTTCTTTAACACCTAAAGCAATAATACTTTCAGCGATACGACGGATTTCTTTTGCCTTAGCTTCAGTAGTTACAATCTTACCATTGTATAGTAAATTTGTAACCTGATTTCTAAGCAAAGCTTTTCTCTGACTAGCGGTTCTGCCAAGTTTTCTATAGCCTGCCATTTGCTTACCTCCTAAATCAATTACGTATTAACGTTCTATTGTAAAAATTTATACTAATTCATATTATTTAAAATAAGAAAATTTCTTTTCTTATTTTATAAGACACATGAAATTTGTTATTCATCACCAACATTAAGTGATAAACCTAGTTCTTTTAACTTAGCAAGTACTTCATCTAAAGACTTACGACCTAAGTTTCTTACTTTCATCATATCTTCAGAAGTTTTATTTGTTAATTCCTCAACAGTATTGATACCTGCTCTCTTTAGACAGTTGTATGAACGAACTGAAAGTTCAAGTTCATCAATAGTCATATCAAGAACTTTTCCATTGTCATCTTCTGGCTTATCAACCATAATTTCAACTGCTTTAGCATTTTCTGATAAGTCAATGAAAGATTTCAAATGCTCACTAAGAACCTTTGCTGCAAGACTCACTGCTTCATCAGGCTCTAATGTTCCATTTGTAAATACATCTAATGTAAGCTTATCATAATCAGTAATCTGACCTACACGAGTATTTTGAACGGATAAATTCACACGCTCAACAGGTGTATAAATAGAATCTACAGGGATAGTTCCCAAAGGATGATCTTCACTCTTATTTTTATCAGAGCCAACATATCCTCTACCACGAGTGATAGTTAATTCCATTGATAACTTACAATCCTTCCCCCCACTTAGTGTAGCAATCACCAAATCAGGGTTTAAAATTTCAATATCAGGATCTCCCTGAATATCTCCAGCAGTCACGACACCTTCGCCCTCAAAATCAATATATGCGGTCTTAGGCTCGTTAAATTCGCTTGTATTCTTGATAGCCAAGTTTTTGATATTCATGATAATTTCTGTAACATCTTCCTTAACACCAGGAATAGAACTAAATTCATGTACTATACCATCAATTTTAACTTGACTCACTGCTGTACCAGGTAGCGACGAAAGCATAATTCTTCTCAAGGAATTACCCAAAGTTGTACCATATCCTCTTTCAAGGGGTTCTACTACAAAACGTCCATATCTCTTATCTTCAGAAATTTCTTCAATCTCAATTTTTGGTTTTTCAAAATCAAACACTACTGGACCCTCCTTTTGGGTTATATGCTGCTGTTATTATTGAATCATATACCGAATAATACCCTATAACTATCTCTTCACTCTCTCCTACACTTAGGAAAAAGAGAGAGATAATAGTTCTATTATTTAGAATACAACTCGACAATAAGCATTTCGTTTACTGGAACATCAATCTGGTCTCTTGTAGGTAACTCTTTTACAGTACCAGATAAAGCTTCATGATTTGCTTCTAACCAAGCTGGAACTAATCTTGCATCTGTTACTTCTAAGATATCTTTGTATCTCTGAGCTGATTTATATTTCTCAGCGATTTCGATTACATCTCCAGCTTTTACTTGGTATGAAGGAATGTTTACACATTTACCATTTACCAATACATGCTTATGATCAACAATCTGTCTTGCTTCTTTTCTAGTTCTTCCATATCCCATACGGAATACAACATTATCAAGTCTTAACTCAAGAAGAATCATTAAGTTTTCACCAGTTGTACCAGTTCTTACCTTCTGAGCCTTTTTGAACATATTTCTAAATGGTTTTTCTAATACACCATAAATAAACTTAGCTTTTTGTTTTTCTCTTAACTGTAAGCCATATTCACTGATTTTTTTACCAGTTCTTGGACTTCTATTTGATTTTTTATCAATTCCCATGTATACAGGATCGATTCCTAGAGCTCTACATCTTTTAAGCACAGGGGTTCTATCTATTGCCATCTTTTTTACCTCCTAATATTATACTAGACACGTCTACGTTTTGGTGGTCTACATCCGTTATGTGGTACTGGAGTTACGTCTTTAATACTTGTAACTTCAATTCCACATGCCTGAAGCGCACGAATTGCTGCTTCTCTTCCTGAACCTGGTCCCTTTACCATAACATCAACAGATTTTAAACCGTGTGGTATTGCTGCCTTTGCAGCTGTCTCTGCTGCCATCTGTGCTGCATAAGGAGTAGATTTTCTAGAACCTCTAAATCCTAATCCACCTGCACTTGCCCAAGAAAGAGCATTACCTTCTGCATCTGTCAGTGTAACAATTGTATTATTAAAAGATGACTGAATATGTGCTTGTCCACGATCAACGTTTTTCTTAACACGTTTTTTTGTCACTTTTTTTGCTATTTTCTTAGCCATTGACAAACCCTCCTATGGATTTTAAATATTTTCTTAATTTACTTTATGAATTATTTCTTCTTATTTGCTACTGTACGCTTAGGACCTTTTCTTGTTCTAGCGTTTGTTTTGGTCTTTTGTCCACGAACTGGAAGACCTTTTCTATGACGGATTCCTCTATAACATCCAATTTCCTGTAGTCTCTTAATATTAAGAGCGATTTCTCTACGCAAATCACCCTCTACAGTCTGAGATGCATCGATTACGTCACGAATTCTTGCTACTTCTTCATCTGTTAAATCCTTTACACGTGTATCTGGATTAACATTTGCTTCTGCAAGGATACGGTTTGAACTTACTCTACCGATACCATAAACATAGGTAAGACCTATTTCTACACGTTTTTCTCTTGGTAAATCTACACCACTAATACGAGCCATGTGCAATAACCTCCATAATTGTTTTTTAATATAGTAGTTTCTAGTTGCATCTTATTGCAACTTAATTGATGTTTTGCAACTCAACACTTCCACGTGTATCATTGCGTCAGCCGCTTTAAACCATGCAATGAGAATAGACTAGTATTTATAAATTCTCACGGTAGATGAACGAAAATGACAGACATCTACAACAACCCATCAAGCTGTCCACAGTATCACAATTTTGTACATAAATGTACTTGCCTATTAGGCATGATTGTAACACAAAAAGCAAAAATAATATATGTTATAGAAAACACCTTAGAAATCATGTAAAATAACAATTCTTTCTAACTGTTTTCCTTAAAATAATTATCCTTGTCTTTGTTTGTGTCTAGGATTTTCGCAGATTACTCTTACGCGTCCTTTTCTCTTAATGATTTTGCATTTTTCGCAAATCGGTTTTACTGATGATCTTACTTTCACCGTAATCTCTCCTTTCACAAAGTCCATTTGATATTTTATCACATAGAAAAATGAATTGCAAGGAATTTTCTGTAATTTCAATCCCTGCAAAATGTCAAAATATTTCTATTTTTTTTTGACTTTTTGTTCATTCTTTCCATATACTATTACTTTAAAATTTCTTAAATACCATTTCAGGCTTTCCTGCTTACATTAATTACCGTAAAATTGTATTTCTCTTCAAGATGTCAAGCGTTCGCAACACTTTTAACACTCTAATAGCAACAACTCAAATAGGGGCAACCTCTTTATTAATTGCCAACATATCAATATATTGTTGCTAGTTGTAAGTCCATCGGACTATTTTTTCCGATGGACTTACAACATAACCAGTCAACCCTTAGCTAAACTATTACTACTAACTTGTTATTTATCTCTCCAAATAATTCTTCCTTTTGATAAATCATAAGGGGATAATTCTAAAGTCACCTTATCTCCAGGCAAGATACGTATAAAGTTCATTCTTAATTTTCCACTAATATGTGCTAATACCTTATGACCATTTTCTAATTCAACCTGAAACATGGCATTTGGTAATTTTTCAACTACTGTTCCTTCGATTTCTACTACATCTGCTTTTGACATAATTTACCTCCTAATAATCTAACACACTTTTTTTATAATTCTTTATAATCCTTCTATATTCTGCATCATCTGGATTTTCTGAGATTTCTTTACCTTTATCGGCAATAAAACTAATATGCTTTACCTTCTTTTTCTTTGGCCTATCAATTGTTTTATATTTCCCATCTATTAAAAAAACATATTCTTTTTCTGTTTCTTTTATGATATAGTAATTTCCTTTATCATGACCTGCAACAGAGAGAACCAAATCTCCTTTTTTGTACTCTTTCATACCATGTAGCCTCTTTCTATTTTTTTAAAGTAAATATTTCAGGCTCATCCTCTGTAATAAGAATCGTATTTTCGTAATGGGCAGACAATGAACCATCTTGTGTTACTACCGTCCAATCATCCTCCAGCCACCATACATCATATGCACCAGCATTAACCATAGGTTCAATGGCAAGTGTCATTCCCGGAACAAGCTTAGGACCTCTTCCAACCGTCTTAAAATTCGGAATTTGTGGTTCTTCGTGTAGCTCACGACCAACTCCATGTCCAACCAAATCTCTTACAACAGAATACCCATTGCTTTCAACATGATTTTGAATTGCTTTTGAAATATCATGTAAATGATTTCCAGCTTTTGCAAACTTAATACCTTCAAAAAAGCTTTCTCTTGTTACATCAATTAATCTTTGTGCTTCAGGTGTGATTGTACCTACAGCATGTGTTCTTGCAGCATCAGAATGATACCCCTTATAAATTACACCTGCATCTAAGCTTACAATATCTCCTTCTCGAAGGATGTGCTTTTTATTTGGTATTCCATGTACAACCTCATCATTTATTGATACACATATTGATGCCGGATAACCATTATAATTTAAAAAAGAAGGAATACAACCAAAGCCTTTTATTAGTTCATAGCCTTTTTTATCAATATCCATTGTAGATATACCAGGTTCAATTATTTTTTCAAGTTCTTCATGAACCAATGCAAGAATTCTTCCTGATTCTCGCATCAATTCAATTTCTTTTGCAGACTTTATTGTAATAGCAGCCATCTTCTACACCTCTAATATTTTCACTATATTATTGAATACTTCATCCATATCCTTTGTTCCATCTACAGATTTTAAAATAGATTTTTTTGTATAGTAATCAATAAGTGGTTGTGTCTGTTCATGGTAAACATTTAAACGTTTTTCAACTGTTTCCGGCTTGTCATCATCTCTTAGAATCAACTGTCCGCCACATGCATCACAAATCCCTTCTGTTTTTGTAGGATTGTATTTAATGTGATAAGTTCCACCACATGCTACACATGCACGTCTTCCTGCCATTCTATTAATAATATTTGAATCAGGTACATCTACATCAATTGCATAATCAACTTTATCGTTTATTTTTTCTAATGCTTCGTCTAATGCCTCAGCCTGTGGAATTGTTCTAGGAAAACCATCTAAAACATATCCATTTTTTGCATCCTCTTGCGCAACTCTATCTACAACCAAATCTACTACTAATTCATCTGGAACGAGTAAACCTTGATCCATATATGTTTTCGCCTTTTTTCCAAGCTCTGTTTCATTTTTTATATTTGCACGAAAAATATCACCGGTTGAAATATGTGGAATATTATATTTTTCAGCAATTCTCTTAGCTTGTGTACCTTTTCCTGCACCAGGTGCACCTAACATAATAATTTTCATCTTATTCACCTAACCTTTTATATACATTCTCCTATAAAGAACAAAGTGGACAAGTCCACATCAACTCCCTAAATCCCTCATTCATGAGGGACTTGCTCCACTTTGTGTGCCAGATGCGTGTTGCATGCCTTTTGCAACAATATTCCTTACGCATCTACTCTGTACGCTATTTTACT
>JAFQAU010000193.1 GCA_017399885.1 Lachnospiraceae bacterium | reverse complement strand
TTCATGAGGGACTTGCTCCACTTTGCGTGCCAGATGCGTGTTGCATGCCTTTTGCAACAATATTCCTTACGCATCTACTCTGTACGCTATTTTACTAAAACTCGTACCTCGTTAAGTAAAATATGTGTGTGCACATCCTCGGGTCGTGTTTTTTTCTTTATAGGACGAACTTTCCTATAAAGGAACAAAGCGTGCAAGCACGCTCCGCGACATTATACTTTCCCAATGTGCTTGCACGCTTTGTCGCGCCGAATTTGGTACGCAGTACATCTTCCAAACAAATTCGTGCGCATCCTCGCGGAGCGTTTTGCTTTATAGGACGAACTTTCCTATAAAGTAAAAAGAGGACTTGCCAAAACGACAAGTCCTCCCTTTTTCACACTTTCACCTAAATGTACCGGCGAAAATCGTACTAATTATTTTTTCTTTACTTTAACTGTAATTGTTTTCTTAACAACTTTCTTTGTTCCGTCTTTTACCTGAACAATAATCTTATATGTACCTGCTTTTGTAGGCTTCCATTTACAAGTCTTCTTAGTTGCAAACTTTTGTAATACAGTTGTCTTCTTACCAAATTTTACAGACACTTTATATTTTAATTTACCCTTTTTAGCAAATGCACTTGTTGTAATCTTTACAGCTTGGTTTTTCTTCACAGTCTTCTTGTTTAATTTCACTGTGTTAATAAATAATTTCTTAACTACCTTATAAGTATATTTCTTAGTTTTCTTATTACCTTCTGCATCTTTTACTGTAATTGTAATTGTGTATGTACCTGCTTTTGTAGGTTTCCAAGTAACAGCTGCTTTATTTGAGTTTGTAGCAACCTTCTGTGTAAATCCATTCTTCAATGTAGCTTTCACAGTATACTTATAAGAACCAGCCCCACCGCTTGCTGTTGTTGTAATCTTAACGCTCTTTCCTAATGCCAATGGTGATGCTTTACTAAATTTAGCTTTTACTCCTAAAGCTTTTACATCTTTATTTGGTACTTCTGATTCCTGTGGCACAACTGGTGTTGCTGATACCTGAGGTTCTGGTGTTGTATCAAGGCTAAGATCAGGTGTTCCAGCAGGTGTTGCTGTTGGAACAATTTCACCATTCTCTGCAATTACAAATGTCTTCTTACTTACTACACTCTTACCTGCTTCATCCTTCATAGTTACCTGAATGGTATGTGTTCCAGCTTCAGGCATCCATGTATACTCTGCAACTGCTGAAGCTTCTTTTACTACTTTACCATCAATGGCAAATTCATATGTATAAGCACCTTTTCCATTGTATCCTACTGCTGAAAGTTTTAATGCTTTTCCAGCTAACTGTGGAGAAGATTTCTCTGCTCCAAAGTTTACAACCATTACATCAACATTTGGTGTTGGTGTTACTCCCGGTGTAGCAGGTGTGGTTACCTCTGGTGTACCTGATGGCGCTACATCTGGTGTTCCTGATGTGCTTGGTGTGGTTACATCCGGTGTTCCTGGTGTTGTTACATCCGGTGTTCCTGGTGTTGTTACACCCGGTGTTACAGATACACCCTCACTTGGTTTTACTGGTGTGGTTACGTCTGGTGTTCCAGGTACTTTTGAAACCACCGGCTTAGGTGTATTATTTGTTGTTCCACCAAGCTGCGCTAGCTTAACAGTAACTGTATCTACATCTTCTTTTTCAGCTGATGAAGATTCATCTGGACCATATGGGTCACATGCAACATCTAACATACTCATATCTTGTGGCAATGAACCAATTCCACTCTCACCAAAAGTAGAAACACTCATTACACCAATTCCTTCTTTTTCAACCTTGCCTGCATCTACTCCAAGTACTGACATAGGAATTGTCATAATCATAAAGGTATCATGACTAGTCTTATGTTCTGTTGTTAAGAAATCAATCCATTCTGCACTTGCGTCATTTAAATCATCCGGTTTATATCCATTATATCCATTATCTTTAATACCATACATATTTTTACAGAAGAATCCTTCTTCATATGTATAAGTAATTCCTGAGTCTGTACCTTCCTTAGAAGATTGTACTTTGGTATAATCTACAATTCCACCTGTTACAGGGAAAAATGCGGTATTTTTTGTTTCAGGCTTTGCAGCATAACAGTACACTTTGTCTACTTTTGCATCTCCATCAAATTTCACATTGGTATCCCATGCTGTCTTTTGCTTTACATCATTAGCAGTTCCATCTGTGTAATCTCCACTACGTGTGTCAAATACCATCATCTGTGGTATATCTCCAGCATATGGTTTACCATTATCACTCTGCGGATAATTCTGTGCTGGATCTACCACGTCAATTACATTGGTATATTGTACTCCAATATATACATTGCTATCATCATATGCACCAAACATTGCATAAGAATCATATACAGGTCCTTCATGTGAACCTCTAAAAATAGAAATACTATCGTTTGCAACACCCTGTGCAATAATCATATCCTCTGTAAAATCAGCTGCTGATTTGATTGTTTTCTTCGCACCAGTCTGATTATTTGGATTCGTAGCAAAATAAGAGGTTGTAGGCTCTCCTGTTAATCCTGCATTTGTCTGTGCAGCTTCTTCCACTACTTCAAAGATACTCTGAATTGCTACTACTGCACTTCCTTTTGCCACTACACCGGAAGCCTGCTCTTTTCCAGCTACGTTCTTATCAAATACTTTCTTATATTGGAAAGTTTTTGTTTTTGATGTTTTTCCATCTTCTGCTGTTACAGTTAATGTTACTGTAGAGTCTCCAATCTTTCCTTGTCCCAAAACTGCTTTTGTCTTACCAGTAAAGGATACAACAGGACCATCATCTACACTATAGGTACCTTTTGTTGCATTCTGTAATGTAATCTCAACTTCCATAGTCTCTGTAGTGAAGCTTGTTCCTTCTTTTACAGATACTTGCACGTCTAACTCTGTGCTTGGTGTTGCTGTTACCACTGCTGATGGTGATACCACTGCAGATGGCGATACTGAAACAGCTGGTACGGTTGGTGTAACAGTTACAACCGGAGTTGCTTGTGCCGGCTCCTTAAATTCAGGTGCTTTACCAGCTTTCTTAGCTTTAGGATCTGGTGTAGCTGCCGCAGCTTCTTCTACCTTAGATAAAGTCTTAGAAGCTACATTTAGTTCCATATATCCGGTTAATGCTAAACCTGGTTTTTGATCCTCTGTTGAACGCCAAGTTCCTGAAGAAACAATTATAGTAGCTGATGATAGTTTTGTATCTGCATATACATAATAGTCGCCTTCTACTTCCATGGCAGCACCAGGCCAATCTCCAGTAAGTTTTGTTTCTCCGTTATAAGCATAGATATAAGGAGCGCCTGCTGCTGCGTCCATATCTGCTTTCTTAATTCTAAGCTTCACACCTTCTACTGCCGGTGTTTCTGCACCTTTTACAGTGTAAGTATATGTTTTTGTTACATCTATAACTTTTCCATCTTTTCCTTTTGCTTTCACATGTAGTGCAAAGGCATCTCCACATAATTTTGCATCTTTTCCTACTGTTACCGTAGCTTTTCCGTCTTTGATCTCTGTCCACTCTGCACCATCATAGCTATAGTATGCATAAGTTGCATCCTCTACCTTGATTGTTGCGTCGAAAGATTTTTCAAATGTTCCACTGTCTTTGGAAACAGTAATCTTTGCTGCACCTGCAACCTGTGATGAAGGGGTTGGTGTAGCCGGACTTGGTGTTTTTGTCTGTACATCTGAAGCATCATATAATACAACAAATGTATTTCCTTTTACATTTCCTGATACCTTACCGCCAGATACTGTAAATTCTCCATTCTGACCACTAGCAGCTTTATATGTACCATCTTTTAATCCGGTTAATCCACTTACTTCAAAACTTTCATTAGAAGAACCAAAGTTCGTAACAACCAAACCTTTGTTGCCACGTTTGATAATTGCAAGTCCACCTTTTGTAGAAGTTTCTTCTCCCACTCCTACCATGGCATTCTTAAAGTTGTTTACTGCTGCTACCTTTGTATCTTTCCAATCAAAATTCTTTGTACTCATACCCAAAGAACCTTCAATGGTATTACTTGCATCTGGGTTACTCGGATCTTTTGGATCAGAACAGCCATCTGGTCTTGCAAAATACAATGCCTGCACATCTGCTCTTGCACCTACTGTAGACCATGCAAGCATAATCTGTGCATCTGACATATAGTTTGCATTTCCACTTAATCCTGTACTTCCCCAATGATTCAAATAAGTATCATGGTTCTCTACCCATGTAATCAAATCTTTTGTGTCAGACTTTCTTGTATAGGTAAATGCTGTTTTCTGAGAAACTTTTGCAGCACCACCTTGTACTAAGTCTTTCATATCCCAGCCTTTTTGGCTTTCTGTAACCTTAATACCATCATTGGTATAGTAAGTATCTGTTACAGGCATACCATTTAAGATTTCACCGTATACCAAGGCATCCGGTCTAATCTTTGCAACTGCATCTGAGATATTTTTCCAGAATGTATCTTTAGATGCGCCTGTATCGCTAGTAGTTCCGATATGCTTTGCAGCATCATAACGGAAACCATCTGCACCCATATCTAACATGGTCTCTAAGTAATCAATCATTCTGCCTTGTACATCTTCACGTTCTGTAGCAATGTCAGGCATACCAA
The DNA here is from genome assembly GCA_017399885.1 of Lachnospiraceae bacterium. Classification (GTDB taxonomy): domain Bacteria; phylum Bacillota; class Clostridia; order Lachnospirales; family Lachnospiraceae; genus CAG-411. The sequence goes on along the minus strand of JAFQAU010000193.1, from coordinate 13,647 downwards.
TGTTAGAAGTTACCATTTTCTCTCTATCTTCATCAAAAGCTCCGGTAAATTTAATATTGGTATTATGGAACTTATCATCTGTCCACCATTTATCTACCTGTGGTTTTCTTTCTCCACACTGACCTGTACCGGTTCCTGCCATATGGTTTGCTACTACGTCTACAATAATAGAAATACCATACTCTTCTGCCACTTTACACATCTCTTTAAAATCAGCTTCTGATCCCAAAGCGTTTCCAAACTTATAATCATATGGCTGATATAGCATCCACCAATCATTATTCTTTGTCAAATCCTGACAAACCTGACATGGTGACACCTGTACACAAGAATATCCTGCTTTTGCAATATCTTCCATGCTCTTTGTAACATCTGTAAATTTCCAGTCCCAAGCATGTAAAATGTTACCTTCTGTAGCAGATACCAATCCATAATTATTGGCATCAACCTGCGTAGCATCGCTTTGTACTTCACTAGCCACCTCTTCTGTAGAAACAGCATACGTACTAACAGGACAACTACCTAAAATAGTAGAGGTTCCCATTAATACTGCCATTAAACTACCCATAACTCTTCTTTTTAAGTTATGCATGTTTATTCCTCCTTCAAAAAACATGTAATTATTAGCGCTTCTATTATTATATAATAAAATAATAAATTTTTCCAATAAAATATTTCAAATATTTTTAATATTTTTGTAATATTTTCTGTTGTATTTTCTAACCAATGCCCAAAAATATTGTTTTAATATATTTATTTTTTGTGCATATATACCCTTTCATTCCTTTTGTCCTCAAAAAAATGTACAATCCTTCTCCTTTTCTTTCTATTCACCCTGCACATGAAAGCAAAACTGTTACTTCTTTTTCTCTTTTCTTACTCATATACATTATAGGAATAAATAAAGGACAATGTATTATGGAATTTTATAACCAAACCAGCCAAGACACTTTAAAACATCTACATTCCAACAGCAATATTGGTCTTTCTAAAAAAGAAGTAGAAAAACGTCTAAAAAAATACGGAACCAATACCCTGCCTGAACCAAAGAAAAAAGGTATCCTTTCTCACTTTGCCAGTCAATTTGCTGACTTTATGATTATTGTTCTACTTGTGGCAGCCGTCGTTTCCTTTATGGTATCCATGTTGCAAGGAGAAGTGGATTGGGTAGATCCTATTATTATATTTGCCATTATATTTTTAAATGCCATTCTTGGCGTTATTCAGGAATACAAAGCTGAAAAATCCTTATCTGCCCTAAAACAACTGTCTGCTCCGGATGCAAAAGTAATACGAGATAAAAAAGAACAACGGATATCTGCTAAAAACCTGGTTGTGGGAGATATTATTCTTTTAGAAGCCGGAGATTTCATCCCTGCAGATGCCCGTTTATGCTCTGCAACGCAATTAAAAACTGACGAATCCTCCTTGACAGGGGAATCTCTACCCATTGAGAAAAATGCAGATTCCATCTTTCCCCTTTCCACGCCTGTTGGGGATAGAAAAAATATGGTATTTTCGTCTACCGTAATTACCAATGGACGAGGCCTTGGGGTAGTAACTGCCACCGGTGTTCATACAGAAATTGGGTCAATTGCAAAAATGATTGTAGAAGACAAAGCCCCTGCTACTCCTTTACAGAAGAAATTAAGCCAAACAGGTAAAATCTTAGGTATCGCTGCTCTTGGTATCTGCGTGATGATTTTTATTTTGGGACTTTTTAGGCACAAACCCATTTTTGATATGTTTCTTACCAGCGTTTCTCTGGCTGTTGCTGCAATTCCAGAGGGACTTCCTTCTATTGTAACAATCATGCTCTCTATTGGCGTACAACGAATGGCAAAAAAGAAAGCTGTGGTGCGTAAACTGCCTGTGGTAGAAACCCTTGGAAATGCAACAGTAATATGCTCAGATAAGACCGGAACCTTAACACAAAATAAAATGACCGTTACCACATTCTATGATGCAAACGGGAAAGGGGACTTTAACAGGGAAAGCGGAAAATATGCCTTAACGCTTGGATGTCTATGCAATAATGCAACAAAAAAACAAGCAGATTTTGGTGATCCTATGGAGCTTGCTTTGTTACGGGCAGCTGAAGAACAAGGCATTTACCAGGCTAAGCTTTGCAGTATGTCTAAGCGAATTTATGAATTGCCCTTTGATTCTGAACGAAAATGCATGACCACTGTATACACAAGTGGCAGTCATTTTTCAGGTTTTATGGGTAGGGAAGCTTTCCTTAGCATTACAAAAGGAGCACCGGATATATTACTTTCAAAATGCGCTTTCTATTATAAGAACGGGGAAGTTCTTCCGTTAACTTCTACAGCTTCTAAAGAAATTTTAAATTATAATACAGAAATGGCCCAAAATGCTTTGCGGGTGATTGCGATTACCTGTAAATGCATTCCTTCGCTTCCAAAAGACTCTTCTTTCGAAAATAATTTGATCTTCATTGGTCTTCTTGGTCTTGTAGATCCACCAAGACCGGAAGCAAGAGAAGCAGTTCTTACCTGCAAAAAAGCCGGGATTACTCCAGTTATGATTACTGGGGATCACGCACTAACTGCTTGTGCCATTGGAAAAGAATTGGGTATTACCAGTGGCACAAAGGAGGTAATTACCGGAGCCACTCTGGATACGCTCTCTGAACAGGAATTACTAGATAATATTCATAAGTATCGGGTATATGCAAGAGTGTCCCCTTCCCATAAGGTTCGAATTGTGAAGGCATATCAAAAAAAGGGGCATGTAGTTGCCATGACTGGTGATGGTATCAATGACGCCCCTGCTTTAAAAATTGCAGATATTGGTTGTGCTATGGGAAAAAGTGGTACAGATGTAGCTAAAAATGCTGCGGATATGATTTTGATGGATGACAATTTTTCAACAATTATTGCAGCAATCAAAGAAGGCAGAGGCATTTACGATAACATTCAAAAGTCCATTCACTTTCTATTATCCAGCAACATTGGAGAACTGATGACTATTTTTTCTGCAATTCTATTGGGACTTTCCATTCCCCTCCTGCCTGTACAACTTCTATGGATTAACTTAATTACTGATTCCCTTCCGGCTATTTCTCTTGGCATGGAGCCACCGGAAAAAAACATTATGAAACGATCCCCTACCCCAAAAAATAAAACTTTGTTTTCAGACGGGATTGGTGGACAGATTCTTTTGGAAGGATTGATGATTGGCGCATTGGCACTTCTTGCCTATGTAATTGGCTACCATTACTTTGATAATGCTTCCTTAACACTGGGTCGTACCTTATGTTTTGCCGTACTAAGTCTTTCACAGCTTTTCCATGCTTTTAATATGAAAAGCCAGAAATTATCCCTAAGACAATGTGGAATTCGCAATAACCCAAAATTAATCGGCTCTTTTATTTTATGTACCTTTCTTTTAATTACAGTTATTTCCGTACCTTTATTTGCAAATATATTTCAGGTAACACCTTTAACACCACCTCAATGGGGTACGGTTTTTATTCTTTCTTTCCTTCCGATTGTTATCGTGGAGCTACAAAAAAAATGCAGATAGTGGTAACAGTTCAGCTAAGAGGCTGAACTGTTATGTTTTAAGTCCATGCAAAATGGGGCAAAAACAGCCCCATGGACTTAACACTAGTAAAATGTACTATATAGATACGTAGGCAATCAGCAGAGTAATTGCCCCTACCTAAATCGTTACTTCTTTTTGACATATTAATCAAATAAGAGTATACTATCTTTATATTTTTGTTAACTGTTTACAATAAAATACGCCATAAGTGAGGGGGGCTATTATGAGCGATGTAAGAAAAGATGAGATACATAGACCTTATGATGCCAGTTTAGAAAACAATCTATCTATGTATGACAAATTACCATACAAGCGTGACATTAATTTGTGCAACGCTTCTTCCATTGCCATGGAAAGTGGCAATCTAATAAAATACTATCGTTGTGCAAAGGCAGAAGATGTTGAGATAAAAAATCAAGATGCACAATTTTCCAAAATAGCTTTAAAGCATATAGAAGAATACGAAAAAGAATCTGCCAATTTGCATGAGAAATTTCCAAACCTATATAGTTGCTCAGAAATAAGTTCTTCTGAAAAAGAAGAACCAGCTATGCTAGAAGAAAATACATAACAGCTAAACCCTTGGCTGACCTGTTACGTTGTAAGTCCATCGTGCAAAACAGCCCGATGGACTTACAATTAGTAAAATATAAGATATTGGTACTTGGGCAATCAGCAAAGTGATTGCCCCTACTTGAACTATTACGAAAATACTCCTAAATAGGAATTTTAAGAGTTCCTTCTTCTTTCTCTTTCTGCTATAATGGAAATCGATGGTTACTGTTACAGTTTAGCCACCTGGCCAAACTGTGTCGGTTTTTACACCTTAATCAAAATATACAACAAGAAATGAGGTAATACATATGAAACTTTGGGGCGGTCGCTTTACAAAAGAAACCAATCAATTAGTACACAACTTTAATGCGTCAATTGGATTTGACCAGAAATTTTATAAACAAGACATTGCAGGCAGTATTGCACATGTTACCATGCTAGCCAAACAGGGCATTTTATCCACAGAGGAAAGGGATACTATTGTAAAAGGATTACAAGGTATTGAAAAAGATATTGAAAACGGCACCTTAGAAATCGACGGAACTCATGAAGATATTCACAGCTTTGTGGAGGCGCATTTGATTTCTCGTATAGGTGATACTGGTAAGAAACTCCATACCGGAAGAAGTCGTAATGACCAGGTTGCGTTGGATATGAAGCTTTATACCCGAGACGAAGTGGTTGCCTTAGATCATCTATTAAAAGATTTGTTAGACGAATTACACAAAATTATGGAAGCAAATTTAGATACTTATATGCCAGGCTTTACACATTTACAAAAAGCACAACCGGTTACTCTCGCACATCATATTGGTGCTTATTTCGAAATGTTTAAACGTGACCATTCCCGTCTGGTAGATATTTATAAACGTATGAATTATTCTCCTATTGGATCTGGTGCTCTTGCAGGTACAACTTATCCATTAGACAGAACATACACTGCAGAGCTTCTTGGTTTTTACGGACCAACCTTAAATAGCATGGACTCTGTATCTGATAGAGATTATTTGATTGAATTGTTATCTGCCATGTCTACCATTATGATGCACTTAAGCAGATTTTGTGAGGAAATTATTATTTGGAATTCCAACGAATACCAGTTTGTTGAAATTGATGATGCTTACAGTACAGGAAGTAGTATTATGCCACAGAAGAAAAACCCTGACATTGCAGAGCTTGTTCGTGGTAAAACAGGTCGTGTATACGGGGCTTTAATTTCTCTTCTTACTACTATGAAAAGTCTTCCTCTTGCTTACAATAAAGATATGCAGGAAGATAAAGAGCTTACCTTTGATGCCATTGATACAGTAAAGGGATGTATCGCTTTATTCACAGGTATGATTTCTACTATGGAATTTAAGGAGGATAACATGAATAGGAGTGCAAGAAACGGTTTTACAAATGCTACAGATGCAGCTGATTATCTAGTAAATCATGGTGTACCTTTCCGTGATGCCCATGGTATTGTAGGACAACTTGTGTTATTCTGTATTGATAAAAATATTGCCTTAGACGATATGACGCTTGAAGAATACAAAGCTATTAGCCCTGTTTTCGAGGAAGATATTTTTGAAGCTATCAGCATGGAAACCTGTGTGCAGAAACGTAATACAATCGGTGCACCTGGACAGGAAGTTATGAAACAGGTTATTGCGGAGAACAAAAAATATTTAGAAAATTATTCGCTAAACGAAATTGCGTAGTGATGCCGGTATAGGACAATCTCACAGTTAATAGAAAAATTTCACAATTTTTCTATTAAAGAATAAAGTGGAATGTATTTGTATTTAAGAAGCATTTCCCTATAAAGCAAATATATTAGGGTGTCAAAACAGCCTTGGAAAAGGTCGTTTTGACACCCTAATTCTATAAAATAAATCTTCTCATTCAATTGGTGATAAAATATTTTTACACTTCAAACAATAAATCGCCGTAAGTTGGAACCGGCCAATATTCTTTGCCTACTAACATTTCTAATTCATCAATTGGTGCTCTCAATGTTTCCATATCCTTACATACTACATCCTTAAAGAAGTTCGCCATCTCAGGCCCTTCCTGTTTTTTTGCAGCTTCCTTTACGGATGCATCTAATTCTACTACAGCTTTTCTTGCTTTAGCCAATAAATTGGAACATTCCATTAATAATTCTCTTTGCACACTGGAATCTGCTTCCGGACATGCAGCAGTCACTTCATTGATTGAACCTGCAAGATCTGTAACATAATTAATTACCGCAGGAATAAATTTCTTACTTGCCATATTTACCATAGTCTTTGCTTCAATGTTAATGGTTTTGGAATAAATTTCATAATTTATCTCTGCTCTTGCCTCTAATTCTGTGCGATTAAATACCTTTAATCGTTCAAAGGTTTCAATGGTCTTATCCTTTGTCAACTCCGGTATGGCTTCTACCATAGTCTTCATATTAGGCAATCCACGTCTTTCTGCCTCTGTTACCCAGTCACCTGCATATCCATTTCCATCAAATAGGATTCTCTGGTGATCTGTTAAGGTTTTCTTTATTAAATCATGTAGTGCCAAATCTACATCTTCTGCTTTCTCTAATTGATCTGCAAAATCAGATAATACGTCTGCCACAATGGTATTCAATATAGTATTTGGACCTGCCACGGATAAAGAGGAGGCAACCATACGGAATTCAAACTTATTTCCTGTAAACGCAAATGGTGATGTTCTGTTTCTGTCTGTTGCATCTTTATTCAAATCAGGCAAGGTACTTACGCCTGTTAATAGCTTTCCGCCCGCTTTACTACTTGTTGCTTCTCCAGTAGATATAAGCTGATTTACCACATCTGTTAACTGCTCTCCCAGGAAAATAGATATAATTGCAGGTGGTGCTTCATTAGCCCCAAGTCTGTGGTCATTTCCCGGATTAGATGCAGATAAACGAAGCAATCCTGCATTTTCATCTACTGCTCGTATTACAGCCGATAAGAATAATAAGAACTGCATATTTTCATGTGGTGTCTTACCCGGATCTAGCAGATTTTTGCCTTCACTGGTTACAAGTGACCAGTTATCATGTTTTCCGGAACCATTCACTCCTGCAAAAGGCTTCTCATGCAACAAACATTCCAATCCATGACGCTTTGCTACCTTTTTCATCACTTCCATTACTAACTGATTATGATCTGTTGCAATATTGGCAGTAGCATAAATAGGAGCCATCTCATGTTGTGCAGGTGCCACTTCATTATGCTGGGTCTTAGACAAGATTCCAAGCTTCCACAACTCTATATTTAATTCTTTCATATATGCTGCTACCCTTTGTTTTAAGGTTCCAAAATAATGGTCATCCAACTCCTGCCCCTTTGGTGGCATAGCTCCAAACAATGTTCTTCCACAAAAGATCAAATCATCTCTTTGTAAATATTTCTCTCTATCTACCAAAAAGTATTCTTGTTCCGGCCCTACTGAACAGCTTACACTGGTAACATTTTCATTTCCAAGACATTTTAACACACGGACTGCCTGGGCACTAATGGCCTCCATAGAACGAAGCAACGGTGTTTTCTTATCAAGAGCTTCCCCTGTATAAGAACAGAAGGCTGTAGGAATACAAAGAATTACCCCTGCTGCATCTTCCTTTAAAAATGCAGGTGAAGTACAATCCCATGCAGTATACCCTCTTGCTTCAAAGGTTGCACGTATTCCACCATTAGGGAAGGATGATGCATCCGGTTCTCCCTTAACCAACTCTTTTCCTGAAAATTCTAAAATCACTCCTCCATCTGTTCCCGGCTGAATAAAGGAGTCATGTTTCTCAGCAGTTATTCCAGTCATAGGCTGGAACCAATGGGTATAATGTGTTGCGCCTCTTTCTAATGCCCACTCTTTCATAGCATGAGCCACAGCATTTGCCACTTCCATGTCAAGTTCCTGACCATTTTCCATAATGTATCTTAATTTTTTATAAATTGGCTTTGGCAAATATTCTCTCATAACACTATCGTTAAACACATCTTTTGCAAATACCTGTTCAATTACATTATTTCCCATATTTCTTTTAATATCCTTTCTCTTTTTTTAAAAAAAGGAAGCCTCTGTAACAGTTTAGCCGGGTAGCTAAACCATTACACAATCAGGCAGACTTCCCATTTAAAATTATCCAATTCTATTCTTCTTATAGTCATTCTTATGGTCAGTACAGTAAATGTGCAGACCAGCCTATATTATTCTTTAGGATTTAATATATTTACATCCAAGCGTTCAAATGGGATGGAAATATTATTTTCATCAAATACTATTTTAATTTTCTCCTGCAAAGCCCATTTTACAGTCCAATAATCCTCTGTCTTTGTCCATACACGAATACCCATGGAGATGGAACTTGCATCAAAATTATTTACAAATACGTTGCTTCCTTCTTCTTTTAGGATAAGCTCTTGTTTTTCTATGATACCTTCTAATATGGTTCTTACTTTTCGAATATCTTCATCGTAATCAATTCCAACTACCAAATCTACACGTCTTTTCTCTTCTTTGGTTACATTCACAATATTTGCGTTAGAAAGTGTTCCATTTGGAATTACTACACTCTGATTATCTCCAGTTGACAAGGTTGTATACACCATGTCTATCTTAGTTACAGTTCCCTCTGTTCCCAATGCACAAATATAGTCACCAATTCTAAATGGCTTCATGATTAGAATCAATACTCCACCTGCAAAGTTCGCCAAGCTACCTTGTAGCGCAAGACCTATTGCCAAACCTGCAGAACCTAATATTGCTACAATAGGACCGGTACTAAAGTTTAGATACCCTGCTACTACAAATACCAGTATTACAACTCCAAGTCCACTGGCAAGAGAGGTAAGAAAATGAATGGTTCCTTCTTCCACATTTGCCTTGTGTAAGGACTTATCCATGAACTTAATAAGTTGTTTTACTAACTTTTTTCCTATTATGAATATGAAAAAAGCAATTACAATCTTGATTAACAGTGGTAGTACAACGTCCTGCCCAAACATTAACAACCAATCTAAAACACCCTCTAACCATGAGGTCACCCCTGAAACTGTGGCTTCTTCCAAAGGTGGAATGGTTTCCTCTGGCACTACCATATCCGCAATAGATTCTGGAAATATATTTCCATGTTTTAGAGCAATGAATTCTTTTAACATAAGTATCTATTCCTTTCTTTTATCTTAATTTCTAGGCATCCTTCTTATCTGTTTTTTTATCTGTTTTTTTATCTTTTTTCTTCTCTATGTCTTTTAAGCTCACCTTTTTAGCCTTAGTCTTTCTTTCTTCCGGCTTTGCTGGTTTTTTCTTTGGCTTTGCAACTGTTTTTTCAGTCTTTATACTTTCTTTTCCTTTGGAAGCCACCTTCTTTTCCCCGGTTATTGGTGTACAACGAAAAACTGTTATTCCCAAAGGTGGAACAGTGATTCGGATAGATTGTTTTCTTTCATCAAATTCCTCTGCTTTAGACTGTTTAAGTCTTGGATTAATATATCCACTTCCACCAAATTCTTCTTTGTCACTATTAAAGGTTTCTTTATATTTTCCTTTAAAAGGAACACCTATCTGGAAATCCTCATATGGAACCGGCGTAAAGTTACATACTACCAGCATAGTATCCTCCTGGTTTTCATTTTTACGAAGGAAGGAAACAACACTTCTCTCGGAATCCATACAATTGATCCATTCAAAGCCCATCGGATCCGAATCCATCTGATACAACGCAGGATAGTCTAAATATAACTGATTCAATGCTTTTACATAATTCTGCATTTTCTCATGAGACTCATATTTCTGTGGCAATTCCCATTGCAGTTCTTCTTTCTCGTTCCACTCATCAAATTGTGCAAAATCCTGTCCCATAAATAATAATTTCTTACCTGGATGTGTCATCATATAACCATAAGCCACACGTAGGTTTGCAAACTTTTGATCATAGTCTCCATACATTTTCTGAATCATAGATCCTTTTCCGTGTGTTACCTCGTCATGTGACATAACCAAAGTAAAATCTTCCGTATATTGGTATATCATACTAAAGGTCAATGCATTATGATTTCCCTTTCTAAATAACGGATCAAGTCTCATATATCCTAGGAAATCATTCATCCAACCCATGTTCCATTTAAAGGTGAATCCCAACCCATCCTCTTCAATTGGTCCGGTTACTTTTGCCCACGCTGTGGATTCCTCTGCAATCATCATTACACCCTTATGATTCTTATTCATGGCTTCATTCATACGTTTTAACAAACTTACCACTTCTAAGTTCTCATTGCCACCATAAATATTTGGTAACCAATTTCCATCTGTTCTACCATAATCTAAATATAACATCGATGCAACTGCATCCATACGAATTCCATCAATATGATACTTCTCTGCCCAGAACAGCGCATTGGCTATTAAGAAATTGTCTACCTGTGGCTTACCAAAATCGAATATTAGGGTGCCCCAATCCGGATGACAACCTCTTCTTGGATCCGGATTCTCATATAAACATGTTCCATCAAAATTAGCAAGGGCAAATGCATCCCTTGGGAAATGTGCAGGTACCCAGTCAAGAATAACACCAATTCCTTCTTTATGCATATAGTCCATAAAATACATAAAATCCTCCGGTGTACCATAACGTGAGGTTACTGCATAATACCCTGTTACCTGATATCCCCATGACTCATCCAATGGATGTTCCATAATTGGCATAAGTTCAATATGTGTATAATTCATCTTTTTCACATATTCTGCAATCATTGGAGCCAATTCTCTATAATTATAAAATCCGTCTTTATCTTCCTCTGTTAGCTCTTTCTTCTTCCATGAGCCTAAATGTAACTCATAAATGGATATAGGTGCTTTATAAACATCTATTTTCTCTCGTTTTTCCATCCATTTGGAATCTTTCCAGCTATACTTATCTAAATCTACCACTATACTGGCTGTATCCGGTCTCATTTCACTGGCATTTCCATAAGGGTCTGCCTTTAAAAATGTCACATCCCCTGGAAGCTTTATTTCAAATTTGTAAAGATTTCCTTCTTCCACACCCGGAATAAATATTTCAAATATTCCTGAATTTGGCAATCTTCTCATCTGATGGGCTCTACCATCCCAATCATTAAAGCTTCCAACCACGCTAACTCGCATGGCATTTGGTGCCCATACTGCAAAGGCTGTTCCTTTTACTCCGTCTATTTCTCTTATATGTGCGCCAAGCTTATTATAAATGTCATAATGAATTCCACTTAAAAAACGTGTTTCATCTAATGCATCAATCACTGGTTCAAATCTATATGGATCATGTACCTCTATGATTTCCCCTTCTTCCTTCTCAACCACATATACATACGGTATCATGCGTTTTCCGGAAACGATAGTAGCAAAATAACCTGTCTCATCTTCCATAAACATTTCTTCCTGTTTTCCGGTTTTAATGTTCTTTATCCATACCTTCTTCGCATTTGGAAAATAACTTTGAAACAAGATTCCTTCCTTAACAATGTGAGGACCTAAAATATCATGAGGATTATCTTCTTCCGAGTATACAACCCCCTCTATTCTTGCCCAATCCATTACATCATAAACTTGCTCTTCTAGCGTTTTCATACTAATTCATACCTCCCTATTCTACTCCTGCTATTCTGCTCAAGCCTTCATAACAGTTCACCCCTTTGGCAAATCTGTTACAAGCTTTCTACATTATTTCAAAACAATTGTATCATTTTTTAACTTCCATTACAAACACAACTTAATTATATGCAAAAAAAAATATAACAGTTCAGGCAAAGGCAGTCACTTTGCTAATTGTCCACATATCAATATAGTATATTTTATTAGTTGTAAGTCCATCAGACTGTTTTTCATCTAATTTTACTCAGGCTTACAAGTAACAGTTCAGCCCCCTACCTGAACTGTTATTTTTTAACCTCATTTTCCTATTTTTTCTTGCTTTTATTTTATTTTTTTTCTATTATAATGAAAAGGAATATTTAGAATCATACGAAAGAGGGGATTTTTACATGAAACAAAAGAGTTTACGAAAGGAATTAATTGTACTGACATGGCCTATATTTGTAGAATGTGTTTTATTTATGCTGATTGGAATTATTGACGTAACCATGTTATCCAGATATAGTGACAACGCAACGGGAGCGGTTGGGATTGTTAATTCACTAATTAATATGTTTAATATTTTCTTTTCCATTATTACCGCTGGAACATCCATTATCTGTGTACAGCATATTGGTGCAGGGAAGCCTAAATTAGAAAACCAAAAGTTAATCGGTACATCTTTAATATTTAACACTTTTATTGGTGTTATATTTAGTATTCTAATCTTCTTTTTCCACTCTCCGCTACTACACTTTATGAATACCGAAAAGGAATTTTGGGATTATAGTCGTTCTTATTTGTTAATTGTTGGAAGTACTATTTTTTTACAAGCAATTATGAATACATTTACCGCCGCCTTACGATCCTATAGCCAGACAAAATCCTGTATGTATGTTACCGTTTTAGTTAACCTGTTAAATATTATGGGGAATTTCTGTTTAATATACGGTAATTTTGGTTTACCAAGATTAGGTGTTACAGGCGCTGCTATTTCCACTGTAATCAGCAAGGTGATAGGTACATTAATCCTCGGTTTTTTATGTGGAAAGAAGGTAATGGAGCATTTTAAGCCTTCATATTTAAAACCATTTCCATTTTACCACTTAAAAAACGTATTAAAACTTGGTACCCCCGCTGGAGGAGAGTCCATTGCATATAATGGTGCTAAGTTGGTTATTACTATTATCCTTACTTATCTTGGAACAGCTGCTGTAAATGCCAATGCATATCTTAACAGCATTTCATCTGTGATTTATATTTTTGCTGTAGCAACCGGCCAAGGAACCGCTATCATTGTAGGGAGATTGGTAGGTGAAAAAAAGGAAAAGGAAGCATATCACTTATGCTTCTCCTCGTTCTTTATTAGTCTTGGTATTACTGCGCTAGCTTCCATACTGGTATTGCTATTCCATTATCCGATTCTTAGGATATTTACTAGCAACTCTGAAATTATTACTTTATGTCGCAATGCCTTAATTGTAGATTTATTTTTAGAACTGGGACGTTGTTCAAATGTAGTTATTATTAACTGTCTACGTGCCGCCGGTGATGTGAATTTCCCTGTAATAATGGGAATTATATCTATGTGGGGCATTGGTGTAGTATTTAGTTACGTTCTTGGTATTCAGCTAAGACTTGGTATTGTTGGCGTATGGATTGCCTTAGCCGCAGATGAAATTTTTCGTGGAATTATTATGTTTTTTCGTTGGAAAATGTGTAAATGGCACAACAAAGCCATTGTATAGAGCCTCCCTGGTGGAGGGCTCTATACAATGGCTGGGAACCTTCCTATAAAGAACAAAGTGGACAAGTCCACTTCAACTCCCTAAATCCCTCATTCATGAGGGACTTGCTCCACTTTGCGTGCCAGATGCGTGTTGCATGCCTTTTGCAACAATACTCCTTACGCATCTGTGCACATCCCCG
>JAFQAU010000192.1 GCA_017399885.1 Lachnospiraceae bacterium | reverse complement strand
CGCTCCGCGAGGATGTGCACAGATGCGTAAGGAATATTGTTGCAAAAGGCATGCAACACGCATCTGGCACACAAAGTGGAGCAAGTCCCTCATGAATGAGGGATTTAGGGAGTTGATGTGGACTTGTCCACTTTGTTCTATTGTTTAGGAGGTTGTAAAAATGAGAAAAAAACTTATAGCATTTATGTTAATCATGAATTTTTGTATGCAGCCCAATTTTTCCGCTGATATTTTTGCTGTGGAAAAAAATGATATAAGCTCTGCTGAAGCTTCTCATTTGGAATATCAGGTATTCTTTAAGACCATGGGGGGGGTCATGCAGGAAGATAGAAAAACAGTGGTAGTTAATGAAAAATTTGGATTGTTGCCAATACCGGAAAGAGCAGGATATAACTTTATTGGATGGTATACATCAGAAAAGAATGGTGGGGAAAGGATTACACAGGATACAGTTGTAGAATTATCAAGTGATTTGATTCTATATGCCAGGTGGGAAGAAAAGACATATCAGGTGTCTTTTGATGGAAATGATGGTATTGTTAACGGAACCTCCATTCGTGTAAAATATGGAAAACAATATGGAGTACTACCAAATGCAACAAAAGAAGATGCTATTTTTTTAGGTTGGTATACTAAAAAGGATACAGGAAAACGAGTTACAGAGGAATCGCTATATACAAGTACGGAAAACCAGGTGTTGTATGCCCATTGGTTAGAAGATTACAAGATGGCTGATTTAAAACATCTAAGTTTTGGATTTAAAAATACTGCAAGTGGGTTTTCCTATCCCAAAGGATATAAAATACAGTTAGATACTTTTAAATGTATATATGGAGATACTTTGTCTGCCATTGAGAAATCTCAGTTAGTGGATGAATGGTCAGGGAATTGTTTTGGCATGTGCGCAGCATCTATTATGTTTCACGCTAATGTGGAAGATGTAAAATATAAGGATTTTAATAAATATGCTACTTGTATTGGGGAATTATTGGTAACGGATAATAATGTAAATTTACAATTAACCTTAACCGATTTAATAGAAGCATTTCATGTCATGCAATATGATACACAAGCTATAAAAGAAAGAAATGAGAATGAAAATAATCTAAACGAATTGTATGAAAAAGTAGAAGATTTTGAACAAAATGGAGGGGTTCCACCAATGGTTATTATACAACAGGATGGAGAAGGACATGCTGTTGTTGGATACAAAACTACAAAAGATGGAATTTCCATATATGACCCTAATTATCCAAACCAAGAAAGAACGATAATGCTAGAAAGAGATCAATCCGGAAACTGTACGGAATGGTATTATTTTCTTAATGAGAACAAATGCTGGGGAAGTTATTATGCAGATGGGAAAATAACATACATAACCTATGAGACAATAAAAAAAATTTGGGATCAAAGGGTGCTTGAAAAAACTCCTTTTACCAGTGATGTAAGTATTTCAGTTGATAATGCTAAAATATACGACGAAAATGGGAAGGAGGTTGCAGTTATAGTAGATGGAAGAATGCAAGAAAATGATTCAGAAATCTATATGCTAGAGCCTATTTCCGGTGAGCTAAAGGATAAGCAGGGAGTACATTTGATTTTTCCTGTAGGGAAATATACCGTGGAGAACACAGATGCAAAGGAAAGCTTCACTACCAAAATGGTTCATGAAAAACAAGGTGCATGTGTTACTACACAGGCAGATAAGGTTACAATATATGTGGATGATACAGAGCATATTTCCACAGTGGCCT
>JAFQAU010000191.1 GCA_017399885.1 Lachnospiraceae bacterium | reverse complement strand
TAAGTTATAAATCGTCTTTAAAAGAAGATATTTAAACATACGAATTGGTGAAATGGCATTTCGTCCATTATCAAGACAATATTTATCAACCAGTTCTTCATATATAAAATCAAAATCAACCAGTTCCTTGATTTGACGGAGTAAATTATCTTTTGGAATGATTAAATCGTATAGATCCATGTAGGAACTTAACATTAATTTTTGCTGCATCTCTAACATAAAAAACACCACGTGTATTTGATAAATCTATTTTACCAAATACACGTGGAATTATCTACTTTTTCGGTGGCTTCGCTTACCCTGGGGTGTTTTTTCTTTTGGAAGAAAAATGTGGTACAATCAATCCGATTGAGATACTTGGTAGAGTAAAAGGAATTCTAACGAAACATATTTTCTACATAGTTTTGCATTTCACTGCGGGAGCTTGCCTGTTTTGCACCCTCTATAATAGCTTCCTGTTCTTCCTTAGGGAGTCCGGCAAACTGATTTAAGATGTGAGAATGCTGTGCAAGCTCCATGGTAAAACCGATGGGAAGTTCATGATTGTGAATCATTTATTCACCATCCTCTCCGCCAGGACCATCTTTTCTGGGTCTTGTTGATTCAGGAAGTGGTTCCACATTTTCTGTGCTTTTATTCTTTGGCAGATCCACATTGGGAATATTGTCATCGTCATAGGTATTTGTAAATTTTGTATTCATATAGCACCATCCTTTCAGAAATAGGATGTGCGAATTTGAGATTATTTATACAAAAGGAAAATGTAGAGAAGATATAGAATGTAGATGACGATGATAATTGTGAATTGATTCGAATTTTTACCTAAGAAAAGTGTACAGCTGTTGTTTTTTACATCAATATATAGACGAATATCTATGCTGTTGGGAAATCAAGATTTTGTTATAGATAGTTGCGAAGAAACCAAAACCTGTAGAAGTAGTGGCTTCGGTGTAAAGGAATATAAAAAATGGAAGAAAAAAGTAAGGAAGGAACGAAACAAGAAACTTGATTAAATGGATAAGGAATACAATAACTTGGATGATAAGCATAACAGATTGGTTAAAATGAAGAAACATTAGAACACAGGAACATAGATAAGGCTATGAAGTCATAAATCAGCTGTAATGCAACTGATAAACTGATTGTATAATCTGTGGAGTTTGATATAATGATACCGGGAAGAATAATTATTTATATATAAATAGAGGAGTAAAACATATGGATAAAAAAGAATTATTATTCTATGATGCTTATGAGGCATTTTATGGGATGGCTAAAAAATCCAATGCATTCCAGAAATTTTGTAAAGATGCTTTTGGAGAAGATTTTTCACAAGATGGATTTAGTAATATAGAACAAATAAATATGATTTTGCAATACATACCTCAAAAAGATAATGTGCGTATATTGGATATTGGATGTGGTAATGGAAAAATGCTTGGCTATTTGCAAGAAAAGACAGAAGCCTATATTTGTGGATTTGATTATTCAGAGGAAGCAATTGAAACAGCAAGGTTTTTATTTCCTAAAAATTCCGAATTTAGGGAAGGTGTAATTGGTGAAATAGATTACCCAGAAGAAAATTTTGATGTTATTATTTCAATGGATACTATGTATTTTGCAAAAGATATGACTGCATTTGTAAATCAAGTTAAAAAGTGGCTAAAGGAAAGAGGGGTATTTTTTGTTGGCTATCAAGAGGGGGATGTGATACCTAAAACAGAAAATATGCATACCACGATGTTATCAAAAGCATTAGTAATGAATGGTATGAAATATGAAGCAATAGATATAACTGAACAGACTTATGAATTGCTTAAGAAAAAACGAATATCGGCGATAGCCCATCAAAATGAATTTGAAGCAGAAGGATATAGAGATTGGTTTGATATGCTGATAGGTCAAACAGAATGTGCCACAGAAACATTTGAGCAATTTAAAGAAAAAATGGCAAGATATATTTATGTGATACGAAAATAAAAAAGTGCCAACGATTACTTGACACAAACCGACCTAAAAAAGGCTTTACATCCTCCCGGTGATTATGCTACTATGAAACCTAGGGAGTACATGCCCGTTTTTTTGGACGCATTATTGATGTGTAATTATATACTATCGACAGTTCATTTGTACCATCCTGTCGTAAAACAAAACTAGGACTACCATTTTAATATCGAGGTAATAATACTTTGCCATAGGCAAGGTTATGTTTTGATAGAGGTAGTTTTATGTTATATAAAACTGCCTTTTTCTTTTGGAGGAAATTATGAATAACAAGCATGTTGAGGTTAAAAAAAAATCACTATCACTTAAGAAATGGGTAAAAAAAGAGAAGGAAGAAACCGCTATCCTGCTAAGATGCATTCCTGCAACCGTAGTTTCTTTATTTGTTGTTAGTGTTGTCTGTATGAATCTGCTTGCAAATAAAACGTTGATTTTGACAAGCTATATAGCATTGGATGGAGGAATCTTGGTTTCATGGCTTTCCTTTATGTGTATGGATATTATTACCAAATATTTTGGACCCAAGGCATCCAACAAAATTGCAGTTCTAGCATCGGCAATAAACTTACTTACCTGTATGATATTTTATATTGCAAGTATCATTCCATCTAATGCAAATGATTATACTGCACTAGATGACATGCTAGGTGGAACATGGTTTATTCTATTGGGAAGTACCGTTGCATTTCTTGTGTCTGCAGTAGTCAACAATTTCTTGAATTGGACAATTGGAAAGGCATTTCACAAGAATCCGGATGGAAAGGTTGCGTTTGCTGCCCGGACATATATATCCACTTTTATGGGACAATTCTTGGATAATCTAATTTTTTCTATCATTGTATTTGTGGGTTTTGCACCAATATTCTGGAATGGATTTCATTGGACAGTGGTACAATGTGTTGTATGTGCTCTGACCGGAGCGTTTGCAGAACTGATTATGGAAATACTGTTTTCTCCGTTTGGTTATAGAATCGTAACTAAGTGGAAGCAGCATAAAGTAGGACAAGAATATCTTGACTATATCAATGGAGGTAGATAGTAATGAAAATATTGATAACAGGAACATCACAGGGGATAGGAAAAGCAATTGCGGAACGTTTTTTGCGGGAAAATCATCAGGTTATGGGCATCGACAGACAAAAAGCCAGTATTGAGATGGAAGGGTATACACATTATCAGATGGATGTACGTGATTATAACAATCTGCCAGAACTTTCTCATATCAATATTTTAATTAATAATGCGGGAACACAGAATGAGGATGATATAGATATTAATCTAAAAGCACTGATTCATATTACAGAGAAATATGGTATTCAGGATAAAATACGCTCTATCTTAAACATCGGTTCTGCAAGTGCGCATACAGGTGCAGAATTTCCAGAGTATTGCGCTAGTAAAGGTGGAATATTAGCATATACCAAGAATGTTGCTATGCGAATTGCCTGCTATGGTGCTACTTGTAATAGCCTTGACCCGGGGGGAGTTTTGACTCCACTTAATGAATGTGTGATGAATGATCCTGTTCTTTGGGAGCAAATTATGAATGAGACACCTTTGAAAAAGTGGGCAACTCCGGAAGAAATAGCAGAGTGGGCGTATTTCCTTACCGTTACAAATACCTTTTGCACTGGTCAGAATATACTTGTTGATGGTGGGGAATCCATCAATTACCATTTTATTTGGAAAGATTAGCGAGGGAAGACTGGCATAAACCAAATCGGGAAGAGGAAGACCCAATAAAAACATGGCTGGTGGAAATGGAAGATTTTGCGAAAAATACAGAAGTTGAAAATAAACAGTATGTTGATTTTAGTAGCGACAGTTGTTATGGCCATATTGCTGGGATGTGGTGCTGGTTTTATTTACGCAAATCAGACAAATCCCAAATTAGAAAAGTCTGCTTTAGAGCAAGAGCTGAAAGAACAATTAACACAGGAAGCAGAAGCGTTATCAAAATAGTTTTGGTTATAAAGAAGTAACTGTTCACGGTTTTGAATAGTTGCTTCTTTTCTTACCAGTAGTGATTTTCACAGACGTTTCATAGACTCTTGGATTTTGGAGGTTTGGTTTCTATGGTGATTCCTATTATTTTATATTAAATCAAATTCGCTTTTCAAAGAGTGGCTACGGAGTTATAATTATTATATGAAAAGGCAATAGTGGTCCATATGCCATAGGTTGTTTCATGAAGAAAATATAAGATAAGGAGAAAAGAGAATGACAATTAATGTTAACGAATTATTTGAAGAAATTGGAAGACTTTCACAGGTAGAAGCTATTGCTCTTGGCGGGTCAAGAGCTACAGGCAGAAACGATGAAAAATCCGACTACGATGTATATGTGTATATAACAGGCAACATAGATGAAAATGAACGAAGAAACATCTTGAATAAATATTGTAAGTATATGGAAATTGGCAATTCTTTTTGGGAGCTTGAGGATGATGTTACCCTAAAAGATGGAATTGATATGGACGTAATATATAGGGATATGAAGGATTTTGAGAATATGGTGTCATCTGTTGTAATGGATTGTAATCCATGGAATGGGTATACCACATGTATGTGGCATAATCTTATAACCTCAAAAATCGTGCTTGATAAGAGTGGCAAGCTTAACTCATTACAGGAAAAATATAAAATTCCTTACCCTAAGAAATTAAAAGAGAATATTATAGCAAATAATCTAAAACTTCTTAGTGGCATGTTACCATCCTTTGATATGCAGATAAAAAAGGCAGAGAATAGGGGTGACCTTGTAAGTGTTAATCATAGGGTAACAGAGTTCCTGGCAAGCTATTTTGATATAATCTTTGCAATAAATGAGATGACACATCCGGGAGAAAAGAGGATGCAGAGCATTTGTTCTAAAGAATGTAAGATTTTGCCGGAAAAATTTGATGAAAATCTTAACAAGTTATTTGGTGGAATGTTTAGAGAAAATATATCTCCTGTTATAAGTGATATGGTTGATGAGGTAAAGAAGATATGTAAAATGCTGTAGTAATATGGGGAATTAGTGTGAAATTACAGCAAAAGAGGCATGACAAATGGAAAAAAAAGAAAAAGAAGAATATAACAGTTCAGACCAGAGGAAAGATTGTTACGGAATTGGGCAAGCTTCCCATTTATCTCTTAAATATTGGGAAGCTTATTACAAAAAAAACAAGGGAAAAGAAATTATTTACGATAATTGGTTAGACAGTTATACCAATATAATAGATGCTACAAAAGGAATAATATTGGATTTAGGATGTGGCAGGGGGAATGACACGCTTTATTTATTGAAAAGAGGAAAACAAGTAATACCCTGTGATCAGTCCAAGACTGCCATACAGGAAATTCATGATAAGCTTCTGGAAATCCAAGTAACAAAATGCTTTAATATGTTAGAAGGGCTCCCTTTTGAAACACAAAGCGTTTCTTTGGTTATTGCAGATTTGAGCTTACATTATTTTTTAGAAAAGGACACCCATAAGATACTCCAAGAGATACGAAGGGTTCTTTGTATTGGCGGATATTTGCTATTTCGTGTAAATTCAACCAAGGATGTAAACTATGGTGCAGGAAGTGGAACAGAAATTGAACCACATTTATATAGGACATCTGATGGTAGATACAAACGATTTTTTGATGAAAATGATATCCAATACTTTTTTGAAAAATTTCACCTAGAAAATCTGAAAGAAACAAAGATGGATAGATATCATTTGGAAAAATGGCTGTATCAAGGGTGTGCAAAAAGATAATTGTGTTAATGTGCATAAAATCTTTGAGTATTTAGTGAAAATATACAAAAAAAATAAAAAAATGTACTTTTCAATTGAAACATACCACAAAAAAGGGTAAAATATATGAAGAGATATGTATGTATATTGGGTTGAATCGTTACAGCACACAGGGAACCTGCGGTTAGTAAGTTTTTCAATCTAATTTTATAAGACATAATTCCACGGGGAATATAAAGACATAAATAATTACGAAAGGGGTAAGGCATATGTTTAGTCAATTAGTAGGGAATTATTTTGTGGAGAAGGGGATTTTAACAGCCAATGTTATGGAAGAGATTCTAAAAGAGCAGAATGAGGCCAGAGTTAAGCTTGGTACAATTGCTGTAGCAGAGAAGATGTTAACAGAGAAACAAACCGAGGAGATTAATCATCTTCAGACACAGATGGATATGAGATTTGGGGATATTGCCGTTGACAAAGGGTATTTAACGGAAGAAGAAGTTAAGTTATTACTTAAGAAACAGGGAAATATTTATATGAAGTTTATTCAATTAATATTGGAGAAGACGGATGTTTCTTTAGATGATATTGAGAAAACAGTAGAAGAATTTAAGAAAGAAAAGGGATTTTCTACTGAAGAAATGAACGCATTAAAACAAGATGATATAGATGCTATTGTGCCTATGTTTGCATTTTCAGCTAAGCCATATGTTACTGACATAGTAGGTTTGGTATTAAGAAATATTACAAGATTTGTGTCTACTAATTTTTACATAGAGCGCATGCATCGTGTCACAGAATTTAAATATAAATTTATAGCAGGACAAAAAGTAGCGGGAGACCATAGTGTATATTTGGCATTTGCAACAGACGAACAGACGGATGGTATTTGCTTGTTAGCATCCCGTTTTGCAAAGGATACGATTACAGAAATAGGAGACGATGCAGCCGATGCAGTTGGAGAATTTGCCAATACGAATAACGGTATCTTTGCATCAGAATTAAGTAAGAAGAATATCTTAATGGATATGGATCCACCATTTGCTTATATGGATCAAGTAATAGAGGGAAATGGTTATGTTTTGGATATCTATATTGAAGGAAAGAAGGTATCTCTATATATAGCAGTAGATGAAGAAATAAGCATAGGAAAAGAGCCTTATGTGTATGAACATAAGCATGTGGAAGGAACTGTTGTAAGAGATGACCATAAGGGAACAGTGGTAATTGTAGATGACTCTAGAATGATTCGAAAGATGCTTCGTGGTATTTTAGAAGAGGAGGGATATGCAGTTATAGCCGAAGCAAAGAATGGTATTGAGGCTGTGGAAGCATACAAGCAGCATAAGCCGGATATTATTACTTTGGATATCACCATGCCACAGAAGGATGGAGTAGAAGCGCTTAAGGAGATTGTAGAGTACGATAAAAATGCAAATGTAATTATGATTACAGCTGCAGGACAGCAACAGAAAGTAATTCAGGCATTAAAGATAGGTGCATCCAAGTTTGTAATGAAACCATTTAGAAAAGAGGATGTAATGAAAGGTTTTGAATTATAGGAGGGAAAGCCCCTGTAATAGTTTAGGCATTTCGCTGAACTGTTACAATTTTTATAACCAATCTGTTGAAATATAACAAAAAATCCCCCGTAAAATTTACTGGAAATTTACGGGGGATTTTTTTATTAGGGCATATAACCTGGTTATCATTGTGCAGCTTCCGGGCAGAGAAACAGGGCCCTATTCCTTATAAGATTAGAGTGTGAATACTATCTTTTTTAAGGCTACATTATTCTTTAGTCAAGCTTTGTTTTTTGTCCACGGGCACAACGACGTCTATTTCTGACTTTCTTTGCACTAAGGACTTTGTCATTATAGATAAAAGTTTCTGTATCCGGAGATACGGATGTTCCAAATACAACCTTATCTTCTCCTAGGAGAGAAATTGCTTTCACACCACGGCTGGTTCGCTTTAATTGTGCGACCTCGTTAAGTTGGAATCCTAGAGAGAGTCCTTCTTTGGTTAGGATAATAACTTTTTGATTATCAGCTAGAATGTCACTGGCAGACAATCTTGTAATATTTACTATTTTATCTTCTTTTTCTAATTTGGTAGAGCTTATAACCAAACGATTGGTTTCGAATTCAGCTCCGGAAACTAATTTTATATATCCTCTTTCTGTGGTAAATAATAGCATGCTTTCAAACAATTGTTCAAAGGAAAAATATCCAATCACTTCTTCTTTTTCCAGCTTACAAAGGGCATGGATTAAAGTTCCTTTATCTTTTGCCTTGCATTTTGGCAGGGACATTCCTTTTATTTGGTATAAATTCCCTTGTGCAGTAAACACACAAAGCTTATCCGTATTTTTCATTTGAATAGTATAAGAATGTTCTTCTTTTGTATCTTTATTTGTTCTTCCATAGGTGGTAGCATCTAAGGTTTTTACATAACCAAATCTGTCAATTAAGATATAGATATCCTCTTCTTTTACTTCTTCTACATATCCTTCATTTTGCGCATTTGTTAGAAGGGTTTTTCTTGGAGAGGCGAATAATTTCTTAAATTCTCTTAATCGTCCCTTTATAACCTTATATAATTCTTTTTTGTCGGACAAGATCCTTTCATAGCTGGTAATATTTTCTAATAGAGTCTTTTCTTCATCGTGAAGCTTTATTATTTCTAACCCAATTAATTTACTTAATTGCATGGAAAGAATAGCATCAGCCTGGTTTTCTGTAAAGTCCAGGGTTTTTGCAATTTTTTCAGAGCCTTTGCTTTTAAATTTTATGTCAGTGGTATTTCCACTTGTTAAACATGCCTTAGCTTGTTTCACAGAGTTACTTCCTCGAAGAATTTCTATAATTAAGTCAATTAAATCTGTAGCTCTTACTAAACCATTGACAATTTCAAGACGATGCTTTGCTTTTGAAAGTAAATGACTATATTCTTTTGTATAAAGCTCCTCCTGAAATAAAACAAATTCTTCAATAAGTGATTTTAAATGGAAAGTAATTGGTTGCTGATTTTTTACAGCTAAAAGATTAACAGAATATGTGTCCTCTAATGCGGTTTTTTTATAAAGTCCATTTAAAAGGTTTGCAATATTTCGGTCTTTCTTTACTTCCACAACTATACGGATTCCTTCTTTTGAGGATTCATCCCGTACATCATATATTTCATCAAAAACCCTGTCTTTCATAAGGGTGGATAGATTTTCCACTAACTTTGTTTTATTACCGGCTACGGTATAAGGGATTTGTGTAATGACAATATTTTGTCTACCAGCATCCCCTTTTTCAATATCCACCTTTCCTCGAATTTTTAAACGTCCTTCACCGGTTCGATAAATTTCTGCCAGTTCTGATTCGTTTACAATAATACCACCGGTTGGAAAATCTGGTGCAGGGATATATTCCATAAGTTTTTCTATAGAAATATTTGGTCTATCCATATAGGCAATCACACCGTCAATTACTTCTCCAGGGTTATGAGGTGGAATATTGGTAGCCATACCTACAGCAATTCCTGTAGTTCCATTGATTAATAGATTTGGAATCATAGCAGGCAAAACAGTAGGTTCTTTCTCACTCTCGTCGAAGTTTGGCATAAACTCTACCAGATTCTTATCAAGGTTGTCCAGCATGGTTTTGGCACCAAAGGATAAGCGCGCCTCTGTGTATCGCATGGCAGCGGCACCATCACCATCAATAGAACCAAAATTACCATGACCATCTACTAATGGGATAGAGAGAGAATAATCCTCCGTCATATGTACCAATGCATCATAAATAGAACTGTCACCATGTGGATGGTATTTACCCATGGTATCCCCCACGATACGGGCACTTTTTCTATGTGGTCTATCTGGTGCAAGCCCAAGCTCGCTCATGGCATATAAAATTCTTCTTTGTACAGGCTTTAATCCATCACGTACATCTGGAAGAGCTCTTGCAATGATAACGCTCATGGCATAATCCCGATAAGAAGTTTTCATTTCTTCAGCAAAATCTATTTGAATAATGTTTTCCATTCCGAAAACCTCCTAAAAAATTGAATAATAATTAATTTGAAACAGGATTGCTTACTTTGCGGATCAATCCTTATATGACTCATACTTACTTTTTCATGTGTGCATGGCTGATTTGAGATGACAAGTATTTCAATTATACATCCAAGTTGGCATACTTGGCTTCCTCCATAATAAAAGCACGCCTAGGCGGTACATTACTACTCATAAGAGTAGTGGTAATTTCATCTGCTTCTACTGTGTCGCTAATGGAAACCTGGGCAAGAACTCTAGTTTTAGGGTTTAAGGTAGTTTCCCAAAGCTGTTCTGCATCCATTTCACCTAAACCTTTGTATCGTTGAATGTTAAGAATCCTATTGCCAGGGATTTTCTTAAACTTTTCTAATTCAAAATCATTAAAAATATACTGGGATTTTTTTTGTTTTTTTCTTCTGTTTTTTTTCATTTCATTTTCGTTCTTATCATCTGTAGATTCAAATTCCACTCGATATAATGGTGGCAAGCCTCGATATATTTTTCCTTCATTAATAAGTTCCGGCATAAAACGGTAAAAGAATGTAAGTAAAAGTGTACTAATGTGGGCTCCATCTACGTCCGCATCAGTTAAAATAATAATTTTATCATATTTTAGTTTAGTAATATCGAACTCGTCCCCAATCCCACATCCAAAAGAAGCAATCATTGATTTTATTTCATTATTTAATAATATTTTCTCTAGGGTTGCCTTTTCTACATTGAGGATTTTACCACGTAGTGGTAGTACTGCCTGCGTTTTACGGTTTCTTGCTGTTTTTACCGTTCCACCGGCGGAGTCCCCTTCCACAATGTAAACTTCACATTCTTCTGGTTTTTTAGAGGAACAGGATGCAAGCTTACTTCGTGTATCTACATCATGAAGTTGTTTTAATACCGCATTTCTTGCTTTGTCACTGGCCTTTCTGGCGTTATACGACTTCATGGAATTATCTAAAATACTACGAAGAACCTCTATGTTTTTATCGAAATATCTTTGTACCTCAAAGGCAAATACCTCGTCTACTGCACTTTTTGCATCTGTATTTCCAAGTTTGGTTTTGGTTTGTCCCTCAAACTGAGGATCCGGATGTTTAATAGAAATAATGGCTACAATACCATTACGAATATCCTTTCCATCAAAATTCTCATCTTTTTCTTTTAGTACTCCAAGTTCTCTGGCATAAAGATTCATAATTCTGGTAAGAGCTGTTTTAAATCCTGTAACAAGGGTACCACCATCCACTACATTAATGCGATTACAAAAGGCATTGATTTGTTCGGAATAGTTCGTTGTGTATTGAAAAGCTACCTCTACTTCGATATCTCCGCTTTTCCCCTCAATATACACAGCATCATCGTGTAAAACATGCTCATCTCTGGTTAAATATCGAACAAAGCTTTGAATTCCATATTCTTCCTGATAGGTGTTGCTTTCATTTGTTATCTCATTCATAAAATTAATTTGTAAATTTTTGTTTAAGTAAGCAATTTCTTTTAGTTTTTTCTTTATTACATCAGCTTTAAATTCTACCGTTTCAAATATAGAACTGTCAGGATAAAAGGTAACCTTGGTACCTGTTTCGCTTTTTTTGCAGGTTCCAATTACCGGTAATTCTCCTTTGACCAGTTTGGTAACAGGATGACCACCGTTTTCATAGCAATCCTGGTAAACTTTTCCATCTCTGCGAATTTCTACAATCATTTTAGAAGAAAGTGCATTCACTACGGAAGAACCCACTCCATGTAGTCCTCCAGATACCTTGTAAACGCTGTTGTCAAATTTTCCACCAGCGTGAAGAATTGTGTAAACCACACGTACAGTAGGAATTTTTTTTGTTGGGTGCAAGTCCACAGGCACTCCACGTCCGTTATCTTGAATGGTTACAGAACCGTCTTTATGTAATGTGATATCTATTTTAGAGCAGAAACCTGCCAAATGTTCGTCGATGCTATTATCAAGAATCTCCCAAATTAGGTGATGCAGACCACGTTTCCCAGTGCTTCCAATGTACATACCGGGACGTTTTCGAACAGCTTCTAAGCCCTCTAATACAACAATTTGGCTTCCATCATACTGACCCATAGTATAACCTCCATATCTATCTTATGGTGCCATGATATAATAATAACTGTTTAAGCAGTATATAGCGTCAGATAAAACGTGCAATCCAGTGCAAAGCTTCATCTAAACTGGGTAAATATTATAAAAAATGGCACAAAAACTCCTTTTAGAATAACATAAAAAAATATAAAATGCAAACGAATGTTCGTTCGTGGGCGTATATATAAAACTTTGGGTTCTAAGAGGTTGAAAAAAATAAGTAATTTAGTATAATAATAGGTAACTATTTGTAACAGTTTGTTCCCCCGGTCTAACTGTTATAATCATAAAATGATAGAATAAGTCTAAGAACTAGGAGGTGGAACATGGATCAAGGGCTTGGGGATGTTTTGGAGAATAAAAAGAAAGAAAAAAAACCACTAAGAGATGCACAAAAAGAAAGAATTTACCAAAAGGTAACACAATTAATACAGAGCTTAAATTGTGTTGAACAATATGAATTATATGTTTTTATATATAAGGATATTATTCGTAGGCTAAACCGAATAGATGGATATAAAGATGCTACAGCACTAAGAGAAGAGTATGAGCAACGACTTAAAGAGTATGAGGCAGAAGCGAAAGAAAATATCTATCAGAACGCTTTGGCATTAAAGGAAAATGTAAAATATGCGCCAGACTTACAGTGGGTAAGAAAAGAGATAGAAAGAATACCTGACTATAAAGATGTGGAAGAGATCGCAAAATGGTGTGACAGCAAACAAAATGACATGGAAAAAAAAGAAAGAAAATTAGCTGTGATACGTTTCATCGTTTTAATTTTTGTGATTGCGTTTGTGGCATATGGAGGAACTTATTTGTATTCACTGATAAAATAGAAAATTATGTAACAGTTCAGATAGGTTTGTGCATTTATTGCACTGAACATAATTAAGAGTATAAGATGAAAAGAAAATGAGAGGAGAAAACAAATGGCAAATATAATTTCAGATGAAACCATTGAATATGTTGGAATTCTTGCTAAGCTAGAATTGTCACCAGAAGAAAAAGAACAGGCAAAGAAGGATATGGGAAGTATGTTAGATTACATTGATAAGTTGAATGAATTGGATACTTCTAATGTAGAGCCAATGTCTCACGTATTTCCAGTACAAAATGTATTTCGTGAAGATGTTGTAGTAAATGGTGATGATAGAGAAAATATATTAAAAAATGCTCCTGAACAAAAGGACGGTAGCTTCCAAGTACCAAAAACAGTGGAGTAAAAGCTATGGATGAAAGAGAAAAAAGAAGAATAAATAGTCCGTGGTTTTGTCCGGTTTGCGGTGGAGAAATGAAACCTTTGTATGCTGGAATCTATGAATGTAGAGAATGTAGAAGACAAGAATATGATGATTTTGGTAAGGTGCGTGCCTACATTGAAGAACATGGAAAACAGCCTGCTGTCATTCTGGCAGAAGAGACGGGCGTAGAATTATCCACAATAGACATGTTTTTGCGAACAGGAAGATTAGAGATACCAGAAGGGTCGGATATTTATATTGGTTGTGAACGATGCGGATGTGATATTCGTTATGGCCGATACTGTAATGACTGCATGAAAGTGTTAACAGGGGATATAAAGAAAGCTGTCTTTAATGAGGTAGTAGGAGAAAAACCTAAAAAACCAGGCAAAAACAATGGAGATCAAAAAATGAGATTCTTAGATTTATATAGAAAGAAAAAGTAGGAGGAAAACAGCGTGGATTTGTTAAAATTAACTGCCGTTGAGTTAGCAAAAAAAATAAAAGCAAAAGAAGTAACCGTTATGGAAGCCACTCAGGCGGTATTGGATCAGATTGATAAGGTAGAATCACAAATTAACAGTTATGTAACAGTTGATAGAGAAGGGGCTCTTGCAAAAGCAAAGGAAGTACAGAAATTAATAGATGATGGTACTTTAACAGGACCATTGGCAGGTGTTCCTGTGGCAATTAAGGATAATATGTGTACAGAGGGTATATTGACAACATGTAGTTCTAAAATTCTAGAGAATTTTTATCCTACGTATTCTGCAGAAGCTGTATGTAACTTGGAGAAGGCAGGAGCAGTTATAATTGGAAAGACAAACATGGATGAGTTCGCAATGGGAAGTACCACAGAAACCTCAGCATATGGGATTACAAGAAACCCTTGGAATACAGAACATGTACCAGGTGGATCATCTGGTGGTTCCTGTACGGCGGTTGCGGCAAATGAATGTTTCTTTGCCCTAGGATCTGATACGGGTGGTTCTATAAGACAGCCTAGTTCATTTTGTGGAGTAACGGGAATTAAGCCCACCTATGGAACAATTTCTCGTTATGGTTTGATAGCTTATGGTTCATCTCTTGATCAGATTGGACCGGTAGCAAAAGATGTAACAGACTGTGCTACTATTTTGGAGGTTGTTTCTTCCTATGATAAAAAGGATAGTACATCTGTACAGAGAGAAGAATATAACTTTACAGAAGCATTGGTAGATGATGTGAAGGGTATGAAAATTGGAATTCCAAAAGATTATTTTGGAGAAGGCTTAGATTGTGAAGTGAAGGAAGCAGTTTTAAATGCTGCAAAAGAATTAGAGAAAAAGGGTGCAATTATAGAAGAGTTTGAGTTGGGATTAGTAGATTATGCAATTCCTGCATATTATGTCATAGCCGCTGCAGAGGCAAGCTCTAATTTGGCACGTTTTGATGGTGTAAAATATGGCTATCGTTCTGAAGATTTTGATGGACTACACAGCATGTATAAAACTACACGTTCACAAGGCTTTGGTGCAGAGGTAAAACGTCGTATTATGCTAGGATCCTTTGTATTAAGTTCTGGATATTATGATGCTTATTATCTAAAAGCTTTGAAAACAAAAGCATTGATTAAGCAGGAATTTGATAAAGCATTTGCAAAATATGATGTAATTCTAGGGCCGGCAGCCCCAACAACAGCACCAAAAATTGGAGAGAGTTTAAGTGATCCTATTAAGATGTATTTGGGAGATATTTATACCATTTCTGTAAACTTAGCAGGACTTCCTGGAATTTCCGTTCCATGTGGAGTGGATAGCAAAGGATTACCAATTGGTTTACAGTTAATAGGAGATTGCTTTAAAGAGAAAAATATTATTCGTGCGGCTTATGCATACGAAAAGACAAGAGAATATGTAGGCCCGTATGATAAATAGTCGTAGTGAATAAATGGAGGTAAATATGAGTAAACAGTATGAAACCGTCATCGGATTAGAGGTTCATGTAGAGTTGGCTACAAAAACAAAAATATTTTGTTCCTGTAGTACAGAGTTTGGTGGAGCACCGAATACACATACCTGTCCGGTATGTACCGGTATGCCGGGGTCTTTGCCGGTATTAAACAAGCAGGTAGTAGAATATGCTATTGCAGTGGGATTAGCAACAAATTGTACCATTACACAGAATTGTAAATTTGATCGTAAAAACTATTTTTATCCGGATAATCCACAGAATTACCAGATTTCACAGTTATATTTGCCAATTTGTAGAAATGGTAGTGTGGAGATTGAAACAGAAGCTGGCAAGAAATCTATTGGAATACATGAGATTCATATGGAAGAAGATGCAGGAAAACTAATTCATGATGATTGGGATGACTGTTCTTTGGTGGATTTCAATCGTTCAGGAGTACCACTAATTGAGATTGTTTCAGAGCCGGATATGCGTTCAGCAGAAGAGGTTATAGCGTATTTAGATAAATTGCGTTTAATTATTCAGTATCTTGGTGCATCAGACTGTAAATTAAACGAGGGATCTATGCGTGCAGATGTTAACTTATCTGTAAGAGAAGTGGGAGCAACTGAATTTGGTACTAGAACAGAAATGAAGAATTTGAATTCATTTAAAGCAATTGCCCGTGCAATTGAGGCTGAGAGAGAACGTCAAATTGATTTAATAGAGTCAGGAGAGCAGGTAATACAGGAAACCAGACGCTGGGATGATACCAAAGAATATTCTTATGCAATGCGTTCGAAAGAAGATGCACAGGATTATCGTTATTTCCCTGACCCTGATTTGGTGCCGGTTGTAATTAGTGACGCATGGTTAGAGGATATTCGTAGCAGACAGCCAGAGCTACGTGATGAAAAAATGGAACGTTATGCAAAAGAATATGGCATACCGGAATATGATATTTCCATTATTACCAATTCTAAGCATTTGGCAGATATTTTTGAAGAAACAGTGGCAATTTGCAATAATCCTAAAAAAGTATCCAATTGGTTGATGGTAGAAACGATGAGATTATTAAAGGAACATGATATGGATCCTGAGGACATTCGTTTTTCACCAGCCAATCTTGCGAAATTGATTCATCTGACAGAAACAAAGGCAATCAATAGTAGCGTAGCAAAAGAAGTTTTTGAACAGATATTTGCGGAAAACATAGATCCAGAGCAGTATGTGGAAGAAAAAGGATTGAAAACAGTAAACGATGAAGGAGCCTTAAGAAGTACCATAGAAAAAATAGTAGAGGCAAATCCACAATCTGTAGAAGATTATAGAAATGGTAAAAAGAAAGCTATCGGATTTTTGGTAGGACAGACCATGAAGGAAATGAAGGGAAAAGCGGATCCTGGAATGATTAATCAGATTTTAACAGAAATTTTGGAACAGTAATATAGTAATTTCAATGGAACATAGTATATAAAATGAAAGGAAGATTCTTTATGAAGAAGATAATTAGTACAGAAAAAGCACCAGCAGCAATTGGACCATATTCACAGGCGATAGAAGTCAATAATATGGTTTTTACATCTGGAGTTATTCCTATTAATCCACAGACAGGAGAATTGGTAACAGGAAGTATTGAGGAACAGGCTGAGCAGGCAATTGGAAATTTAGCAGCACTTTTGAAGGAATCCGGTGTAGCAATGGAGAATGTAGTGAAAACTACAGTATTTATTAAAGATATGAATGATTTTGCTAAAGTAAATGAAGTATATGCAAAATACTTCACATCTGATTTTCCGGCACGTTCTTGTGTAGAAGTAGCCAGATTACCAAAGGATGTTTTAATTGAAATTGAAGCAATTGGAATAAAAGGTTAGAAAGATAGAGGGGAAAAATGGGAGAAGAGCAAAATCAGTGGAACAATCAGAATTATATAAATCCACAAATGTATTCAAATCAATATGGAAATGCGTATACACAGACAAATGGACCGGGGATACAGTTTTACCAGAAAAAACAAGGGGGTAGACCTATTGTAAAAAGAGCAAATATGCTTCTTTTGGTTACGTTGCTAAGTTATATAGGAGCCTCGTATATTTATTCCATACTGGTTCAGTTTTTAGGAGATGTGATACCATTTTTAAATAGTACCATGTGTAGTATATTAGTATCGCAATTGTCTTTGATAATACCATCCTTGGTATATCTAAAAATAGGGAATTATAAAATCAAAGAATTTTTGCATATTAAAATGTTACATCCGGTTACCATTTTGTTGCTTATCATTTTTTCATATGCTTGTTATCCGATTATATCTTTGTGTAGCTACTTGTCTTTACAGGTATCAGAAAATGTAGTTGGAGATACTATGACAGGCTTGTTTACAGAGTATCCTATATGGGTGTGTGTGCTTGTGATTGCATTGTTACCATGTGTTGTGGAGGAGTTCCTTTTCCGTGGAGCTTTATACTATTCTTATAAGCACGCAGGTGTAGTAAAAGCATGTGTATGTACAGCTATATTGTTTGGATTTTTTCATATGAATCTCAATCAAGTATCCTATGCATTAGTTTTAGGATTGATTATGGCTATTTTAAATGAGGCCACGGGATCTATTTTGAGTTCTATGATTGTGCATTTTATCATTAATGGTACTTCCGTTATTGCCAGCAGTGTTTTATTTTCTAAAGGTGGAACCTTAGAAACGGATACAAGTGCTACCATAAGTACTTCACTTATGATAATTTCCTTGGTAATTATGTCGTTATTCTCATTGGTTATTCTTGGATTAATATTGTGGGCCATGGTGTATTTAGAAAAAAGACCAAAAGTAATAAAAGAGATGTGGCAAAACAGAAAAGAAAATAGATGTGCAATTATGTCCCCATCCTTGGCTATCGCACTTATTATTTGCGTTGTTATGATGATTTTAACTCAAATTGTTATAATGCAATCAAGTGCTATGGAATCAACAGAAGTTTTGAATGAGTTAATAATAGCGTGCACAAGAGGATTTTAGCGGTTATTTGTTGTGAATAAGATAAATGAAGAATCAGAGAGAACAAAAAACTCTCTGATTTTTTCTTATAAGGAAAAAACACGCTTGTAAGGATATGCACTCCATTATTTTGGCATCTTAAACATATTAAATAAAAAAGAAAAAATATATTATGCACTTTGCTTATGATAGAGCTGTAGGTACCAAAGTGTATGTATAATTTGCTATTTTTTTAAAATTTCTTTTGAAAGTATTGCATAAAAAAAGTGGAATATATTGAGAAATGACATAAAAAATTAATAAATTACAACTTTTCTCCCTTATCTTGACAAAAAATAAAATTATCGTTATAATACTTTTTGTGATGTTGTAACAAAAATTTAACAATTAGAGGAAACGGAGGGGTATATCCCATGAAGAAGCGTTACTTAGCTAAAACAACTCTATGTTGTGGAGCTGTATTAGCTGTAATAGCAAGTACGAATGTGGCGAAAGCTTCGTCAGCTACATATTGTGCAGAAAAAGGACTAGCAGGTATTTCAATTACCTTAGATAAATATTGTGCAACAGAGGATCCAACAGATGTTGTTACACTTGATGATGTACAAGTGCCAGGAAGTTCAGTTGTGACAGGCGCTGCATTAGAAGAGAAGTCTGAATTTGACAATATTGGAATATCAGTTGCAAATAACTATGTAAATATTCGTAAGGAAGCATCAACAGATGGTGAAGTAATTGGTAAGTTGTATAAAGGTTCAGCAGCCACAATTCTTGAAGATAATGGAGAATGGGTTAAGATTGAGTCAGGAAGATGTAAAGGCTATATCAATAGCGAGTTCCTTGCTACTGGTTTAAAGGCAGAAGAATTAGCTGATACCTATGGAAAGAAACAGGCGACTGTAACAACAACAACCCTAAAGGTTAGAGAAAAAGCAGATGCAGAGTCTACTTGCTTAACTTTAATTCCTAATGGAGAAACTTATGAAGTAACGAGAGAAGACGAGAATTGGGTTAAGATAAGTATTGATGATGGAGATATAAAAGGATTTGTATCAAAAGAATATGTAGACGTAGAAGTTAAGTTTGAAAAGGCTATATCTATTGAAGAAGAACAGGAAAAGCTACGTCGTGAAGAGGAAGCAAGAAGAGCAGCAGAAGAGGCAGCTGCAGCAGCCCGTGCAGAAGAAGAAGCAGCAGCGGCAGCTCGTGCAGCAAGTAGTTCCTCAAATAGCTCATCAAGTAGTACAACTAAAAAGAGTTCTTCAGGTGGAAGTTCTAATGGTGGTACTGTAAAAGGAACAGGAACAGGAGCACAAGTTGCTCAGTATGCATTGCAGTTTGTTGGTAACCCATATGTATGGGGAGGAGAAAGCTTGACAAATGGAGCAGACTGTTCAGGATTTACCATGTCGGTATATAGACATTTTGGCGTGTCATTGCCTCACTCATCAGCTTCACAGTCTACTATGGGAACAAAGGTAAGCTTGTCTGAAGCACAGGCAGGAGATTTAGTTTTTTATGCTGGAAGTAGTGGTGTAAGTCACGTGGCATTATATATTGGTGGTGGAAAGATCGTACATGCAAAGGGAAAAGATTACGGTATAGTAACATCATCTGTTAATTATAGAAGTGTATATTGTGTGAAACGTATATTAAAATAATATATTATTAAAGGAGATTCTTATTATGTTAAGTAATAAGGATCTTCTTTTTTGCTTTATAGGAAAGTTCGTCCTATAAAGCAAAAAATGCGACCCGAGGATGCGCACGAATTTGTTTAGAAGATGTACTGCGTACCAAATTCGGCGCGGCAAAGCGTGCAAGCACATTGGGAAAGTGTAATGTCGCGGAGCGTGCTTGCACGCTTTGTTCCTTTATAGGCAAAGCCCCTATTTCATGCTACCGCTACATTTCATAAGTGCCCTAAAACTATAAACAAAGGGCATCCTAATGTATTCGTGATATATTGTAGAAAATAGACAAATGGAAATCAGAAAAACGAAAAATGAGTTCTAAATTTCACAAAGTGCAAAAAAAAAATTGACAATTAATGTAAAAGATAATATACTGTGCAAGTGGTTAACACAAATGTAACAAAGAATTAATATTTTAAGGAGGAAAATTTCATGAAGCAACTTGGTTTTGGCAAACTACACATGAAAAGACGTTTTGTGGCTTTGTTCATGGTATTAGCATGTGTGCTTACTATGATACCACAAGGCAGCATGAAAGTTAGTGCAGCAACGAACAATAGCACAGGTTCTGTAGCTACCACTGACGGAAATACGTTAACTTTATATTATAACACAGAATGGACAAACGCATATGTTCATTACAAGGTAGGAAATGGAAATTGGACTGCAGTACCTGGAGTAGCAATGGAATCTACCAATGAGCAGGCTGGATATAAGTATAAAAAGGTAATAGACTTAGGAACAGCAACAACAGCTACAGTTTGTTTTAACAACGGAAGTGGTTCTTGGGATAGTAAGAATGGAACAAATTATACCATCGCAGCAGGAAGCTATGGTGTAAAAGATGGAAATGTATATAAGATTACTCCATCTACTACACCAACTCCAACACCGCTACCAGAATTGGTTCCTACAATTTCATCAGATAAAGGTTCTACTGTAACGGTAGGAACGCCTGTTACATTTACAGGTAGTGTGAATGACAAGAGTATTTATCATTATAAAAATGGTTTTTCTATGTCAATATATGATGCGGATGGAAATAGTATTATGCACCATAGCTTATATCATTCTTATTCACAGACTATGACTTGGACACCAGATAAAGTTGGTACCTATACAATTACATATAATGTTAGTATTTATCAAACAACAGTGAAGAAAGCAAGTATGACATTAAATGTTATTAGTAATAATAATTTTAAAGCGTCTGTAAAATTATCTGGACCAAAAGGAAATGTAAGCGCGAAGATAACTACAGAAAACGGAACAGCACCTTATACTTATGAGTATTCTTATACTAGAGATGGTGCAGATAAGAAAACAGGAAAAACAACAACAAGTCTTAATATTATATCATTAACATCATATTTGGGTGGAACATATGAATTTACCGTAAAAGTAACAGATGCAAAAGGACAGACTGCAACAGCATCTGATACTTTGAAAATTGAGAGTTTAAAACTTACATTAGACAGTAATGCAACTTCAATTGTGAAACCAGGGACAGAATTAAAGTTTAATGCATCATTAGAAAATGAGTATTACTATAAATTTCCTAATTATATGACATTTAGCGTGTATAAGGATGGAAGCTGTGTTGGAGGAGATTATTCAACTGGTAGAAGTTTCACATATACACCGAAAGAAGAAGGAAAATATAAAGTATATTGTGAGTATACAGACTCAGCAAGAGAAACAGCTAGTGATACATTTGAATTCGAAGTAAGAGATAGTAGCAACAATACAGCAACAATTTACTACTATAACGATAGCTGGACAAATGCAAATCTTCATTTTAAGTTATCTAATGGAAATTGGACAGCAGGAAATGGTGTAGCAATGCAGGCTACCACAGAAAAGAGTGGATACACTTGGAAATATGTAGTAGATTTAGGAACTGCTGATAGTGTAACTTTCTGTTTCAACAATAATAATGGTTCATGGGATAGCAAAAATGCTCGAAACTACAATGTGAAAGCAGGAGTATATGGAGTTAAGGATGAGCAGGTAAAGGAACTTGATGATAAGTTTACTGCAACTGTAAAATTAAGAGGACCAAAAGGAAATGTATGTGCTGAAATAAATACTGAAAACGGTACAGCACCTTATACTTATGAATATTCTTATACTAGAAATGGTGCAGACAAGAAAACAGGAAGTTCAACATCAGGTATTAATGTAATATCATTATCATCATATTTTGGTGGAACATATGAATTTACTTTAAAGGTAACAGATGCAAATGGACAGGTAGCGACAGCAACAGATACTATGGTAGTAGAACCATTAAAGGTTTCAATTGTAACAGATACACCTTCTGTAGTAAAAGTAGGTACTGCTTTATCTTTTGACACAAAGATTGAAAATGAATATTATTATAAATTCCCTAAGTATGGTAAATTCACATTAACAAAGTCTGGTGTAGGAGTAGTTACTACTAGTACAGGATATTCTTTTGATTATACACCAACAGAAGCAGGAAAATATGTGTTAGAATATGAATTTACAGATGCAGCACCAGAAACAGCTACAACTACTTTTGAGTTTGAAGTACGTGAAAGCGCAAATGTTATGACAGTTTATTACAAGAACAATTCTTGGTCAAATGCATATATTCACTACAAGGTAGGAAATGGAAATTGGACTGCAGTACCAGGTGTAAAGATGACTGCAAGTGATAAAGCAGGATACACTTGGATGTACACAATTGAAGTAGAAGATGGTGCTTCCGTAACTGCTTGTTTCAACAATGGAAATGGAAGCTGGGATAGCAAAAATGGAGCTAATTATTACTTAACAGGAACTGCTGTTGGAGTAAAAGATGGTTCAATTGTGACAATACAATAATCATTTATACGTATTTTATAATAAAAAACTTCTTAATCCGGTTAGGATTAAGGAGTTTTTTACTTTATAGGAAGCATCTGGCGCAACAAAGTGAACAAGTCCCTCATGAATGAGGGATTTAGGGAGTTGATGTGGACTTGTCCACTTTGTTCTTTATAGGAAAGTTCGTCCTATAAAGCAAAAAACGCCCCGCAAGGATGCGCACGAATTTGTTTGGAAGATGTACTGCGTACCAAATTCGGCGCGACAAAGCGTGCAAGCACATTGGGAAAGTGTAATGTCGCGGAGCGTGCTTGCACGCTTTGTTCTTGTATTCGTAAATAGTAGTAACAGCTTGGCCACGATTAAACTGTTACATTGAATTTTAAATGGAAAAGAGATAAAATAAAGAGGTTGCATTTGAGAAAAATTTTACAAGGAGTGAAAAGATGAGATTTGTAATACAACGTGTAAGTAAGGCGAGCGTAACAGTTGAAAATGAAATTGTAGGGAACATAGAAAAAGGGCTACTAGTTTTAATTGGAATTGAAGATTCAGATAGCGAAGAAATAGCAGATAAATTAGTGAAAAAAGTAATTAATTTAAGAATTTTTGAAGATGAAAATGGAAAAACAAATCTTTCTTTGAAGGATATAGAAGGAAGCTTACTTTTGGTATCCCAATTTACTTTATATGCAGATTGTAAAAAAGGAAACAGGCCTTCTTTTACTAAGGCTGGAAAACCGGATTTTGCAAAAAGTATGTATGAATATATCATAGAAAAATGCAAAGAAGATGTTCCTAATGTACAGACAGGTATTTTTGGTGCTGAAATGCAAGTGGCGTTGGAAAATCAGGGGCCATTTACAATTTTATTAGACTCGGAAACAATGGCTATTTAGTTAAGCTTTAAGGCGATTAATGTGTTTGTATCAGTTATAGTTACATTTTTTCACTTTATAGGAAAGAGCGTCTTATAAAAAAAAACGTTCTGAGAGGATATATCTATTTAGATTTATCTTTGGATTTGTGTTACGAAAAAATACAAGAGGAAATTAGAAAATGAAAATTTTTAGAAAAAAATTACATTATATAAGAGGTTTAAAAGCGGGGATACCGATTGCACTTGGATATTTGTCTGTATCCTTTACTTTTGGCATAATGGCAGTTAGCTATGGATTTACCTGGTGGCAGGCGTTACTTATATCTGCCTTTAATATTACATCGGCAGGGCAATTTGCAGGAATTGGAATTATGCTTACACCGGGGAATTATCTGGAGATGGTAATTACGCAAATTACCATTAATATAAGGTATTCGTTTATGAGTATCTCTCTTTCACAGAAGGTAGATGATAAATTCAAAGGAGTTTCTAGGTGGATTTTAGGATTTGGTACTACAGATGAAATATTTGCAGTATCTATGACAGAAGAAAAAGTATGTCGATCTTATTATGCCGGACTCATAACACTTCCTTTTTTGGGCTGGACATTGGGAACTTTATTTGGTGCAATTCTTGGAAATGTATTGCCTGATAGATTGGTAAGTGCATTAGGTTTGGCTATTTATGGAATGTTTATTGCGATTGTTGTACCGGAAATGAAAAAAATAAAGGCAGTGGTTTACGTGGTAGCACTATCTATGGCAATGAGTAGCTTTTTTTATTATTGTCCAATGGGGCAGAAGCTTTCAAGTGGTCTTTCTATGAGTATTTGTGCAGTCTTCGCTGCAGTAATAGGTGCCTTTTGTTTTCCTGTTAAGGAGGAGGAATAATGGAACTGAAAGAATTTTTTATTTATCTCTTTATTATGTTTGGAGTAACTTATTTTATTCGGGTGATTCCCTTTGTGGCAATCAAATCAAAAATAAATAATCAATGGATGAAATCCTTTTTATACTATATTCCATATTCCGTCTTGGCAGCCATGACCTTTCCGGCTGTTTTGTATGCTACAAGTAGTATGTTATCGGCATTTATAGGATTATTAGTGGCAGTTGTTTTTTCCTATAGGGGGGAGAGTCTTACTAAGGTAGCTATGCTAGCTTGTATAGCAGTATTTCTAACTGAATTATTTTTATAGCAATGGTTTCGTCAAACGGTTGAACTGTTATATCTGTGCTTTTAACGGGGTAATTATAAGAAAGTATATAAGGGGAATAGAATGTGATTTTAAGGGGAGGGCTTGTCTAATTCTGTAATAATACTTGACGAGTGATTACGAAAAAGGTATATTGTGTGATAGAAAAACAAATAATTTACAGCTGTTATGTGTTGAAAAAAGAAGGGAGATTATTTATGACATATCAGGAAATTTTTGAACAATTTAAGAATGCAGTAAAGGATAGAGATGTTAGTGCTGTACAAGGTCACTATGCATTTCAATTTAATATTACGGGGGAAGGAGCAGGAGCATTTTACGTTGAAGTAAAAGACGGCCAATTAAATGTGGAGCCTTATGAGTACTATGACAGAGATGCTTTGTTTATATGTAGTGCAGATGTTTTGTTTAAGATTATGAATAAGAAAATGGATCCTATGATGGCATTTACACTAAGAAAATTAAAGGTAGAGGGAGATCTTGGAAAAGCGTTAAAAATTAAAGAATTTCTATAATTATGGGAATGATATAAATAAATGAACAGTAAAAGAAAATGTACAGAAAAAGAACAAATGTTCTGAAAAATCTGTACATTTTCTTTTTATCATGCTATAATTGTTGCTATATAACAGTTCAGATAGAAGCAATTCACTTTTTTGGTGTACTAGTGATAGGAGGAAGTTTTATTATGGCAGAATTTAAATTACATGCCCCTTATAAGCCTACAGGAGATCAGCCACAGGCTATAGAGGATTTGGTACAGGGATTTAAAGAAGGGAACCAGTTTCAGACACTTCTTGGAGTTACAGGTTCCGGGAAAACATTTACAATGGCAAATATTATTCATCATTTGAATAAGCCTACGTTGATCATTGCCCATAATAAAACTTTGGCAGCTCAGCTTTATGGGGAATTCAAAGAGTTTTTTCCCGAAAATGCAGTGGAATATTTTGTAAGTTATTATGACTACTATCAACCGGAGGCTTATGTGCCTTCTACGGATACCTATATTGAAAAGGATTCCTCTATCAATGACGAGATTGATAAGCTAAGACACTCTGCAACTGCTGCATTAATGGAAAGAAAAGATGTGATTATTATAGCTAGTGTGTCTTGTATTTATGGCTTGGGAAGCCCGGAATTCTATCAGAATATGACCTTATCTTTAAGGCCCGGTATGGAGAGAGATCGGGATGAGGTTATTCGAAAGCTTATAAATATGCAGTATAGTAGAAGTGAGATGGATTTTAAGAGAGGA
The DNA here is from genome assembly GCA_017399885.1 of Lachnospiraceae bacterium. GTDB lineage: Bacteria > Bacillota > Clostridia > Lachnospirales > Lachnospiraceae > CAG-411. Next base: position 21,769 of record JAFQAU010000191.1, on the reverse strand, counting down.
ACATTTCGAGTACGGGGAGATGTATTAGAAATTTTTATGATTAGTCAGAGTGATACTGCAATAAGAGTAGAATTTTTTGGAGATGAGATTGACAGAATTACAGAGATTGATGTGCTTACCGGAAATATAAAATATGAATTAGAGCATGCACATATTTATCCTGCATCTCATTATGTGGTAGAACCAGATAGATTAGAACCTGCATTACAAGCCATAAAGGAAGAGTTGGATGAAAGGATTGAGACTTTTAAGCAGGAAGGAAAATTACTGGAGGCGCAACGAATTAAAGAGAGAACAATGTTTGATATAGAAATGTTGAGGGAGACGGGCTTTTGTTCCGGAATAGAAAATTATTCCAGACATTTATCAGGACTTGAGCCTGGACAGCCACCATTTACTTTGATTGACTTCTTTCCTGATGACTTTTTGATTATTGTAGATGAATCTCATATTACAGTGCCACAGGTTCGAGGCATGTATGCAGGTGACCAATCCCGAAAGTCCACCTTAGTTGACTATGGGTTCCGTCTGCCATCAGCAAAGGATAACAGACCACTGAACTTTCAGGAATTTGAGGGAAAGATAGATCAGATGTTATTTGTGTCTGCTACACCTTCCCAATATGAAGAAGAACATGAATTGGCAAGAGTGGAGCAAATTATACGACCTACCGGTTTATTGGATCCTTGTGTGCAGGTAAGGCCTGTAGCGGGACAGATTGATGATTTGCTTGGAGAAGTGAAAAAGGAAATTGAAGGGAAGAATAAGGTTTTAGTTACTACTCTTACAAAGCGTATGGCAGAGGATTTAACGGATTACATGCGTGATGTGGGAATACGGGTAAAGTATTTACATTCAGATATTGATACATTGGAACGTTCAGAAATTATTCGGGATATGCGAATGGATGTATTTGATGTGTTGGTTGGAATCAATTTACTTCGTGAGGGGCTAGACATTCCGGAAATTACACTGGTGGCAATTTTGGATGCAGATAAGGAAGGTTTCTTACGTTCAGAGACTTCATTGATTCAGACTATTGGACGAGCTGCCAGAAATGCAGAAGGGCATGTAATCATGTATGCGGATAGTGTGACAGAATCCATGAGACATGCGATTGAAGAAACGGAGCGAAGAAGAGGAATTCAACAAAGGTATAATGAAGAGCATAATATAACTCCGCAGACAATTAAGAAGGCAGTTAGGGACCTAATTCGTATTTCTAAAAAAGTAGAAGTTGCTAGTTTGCAAATGGAAAAAGATCCTGAGTCTATGAGTAAGAAGGAGCTTGAGCAGGTAATTCAGTCCGTAACCAAGAAAATGCATGCGGCAGCTGTGGAATTAAATTTTGAGCTGGCAGCACAACTAAGAGATCAGATGGTACAGCTAAAACAGCAGTTGCTAGAAGTTGATAAGAATTAGAGAATTGTGGATAAGTGTACTGTTATGAGCTTGATATTGTTTATAAGTTAAGAATTGTTTGCAATAGAACAGCAGGGATTAGGGTGTATCTGGTGAAAGGAAAGGTAAGATAGCAGAATGATTGAGGATAGAAAAGAAAGAAAAAAATATATTACAATCAATGGAGCAAAAGAGCATAATTTAAAGAATGTAAATTTACAGCTTCCTAGAGATTCTTTTATTGTTTTTACCGGACTGAGCGGTTCGGGGAAATCTTCTTTGGCTTTTGATACTATTTATGCTGAAGGTCAGAGGCGATATATGGAGTCATTATCTTCGTATGCAAGACAATTTTTGGGCCAGATGGAAAAACCAATGGTGGAAAGTATAGAGGGCTTATCCCCGGCAATTTCTATTGACCAGAAGTCTACCAACAGAAATCCTCGTTCTACCGTTGGTACGGTTACGGAGATTTATGACTATTTTCGTTTATTATATGCAAGAATTGGTACTCCGCATTGTCCGGAGTGTGGAAAGATAATTCAAAGTCAGACCATTGATCAAATGGTAGACGAGATTCTTACTTTACCGGAACGTACAAAGATTCAATTATTAGCACCGGTAGTCAGAGGGAGAAAAGGTACGCATGCAAAGATTTTTGAGCGTGCGAAAAAAAGTGGATATGTACGTGTAATTGTAGATGGAAATCAATATGATTTATCAGAAACTATTGAATTGGATAAAAATAAAAAACATAATATTGAAATTGTAGTGGATCGTTTGGTGGTAAGAGAAGGGATTGGGCAAAGATTAACAGATTCTATTGAAAATGTAATGAAGCTATCAGAGGGAATCCTATTAGTAGATGTAGTGGATGGGGAAATACTACGATTTAGCCAGAGTTTTTCTTGTCCGGACTGTGGTGTGAGTGTAGAGGAGGTTGAGCCAAGAAGCTTTTCTTTCAATAATCCATTTGGGGCATGTCCGAATTGTCATGGAATAGGAATTCATATGGAATTTTGTGAAAATTTAATTGTTCCTGATAAAACACTAAGCATAGCAGAGGGAGCCATAGCTGTTCTTGGCTGGCAATCTGCAACGGATCCTACCAGCTATACAGGGTCAATCCTTGCTGCTCTATCAAAGGAATTTTCTTTTGACTTAAATACTCCTTACGAGAATTTATCTGAGGAGGTTCGACACATGTTAATGCATGGAACCAACCGAATGGTAAAGGTTTATTATAAGGGACAAAGAGGAGAAGGAATTTATGATGTGATTTTTGAAGGTGTTATTCAAAATGTAAAACGTCGTTATAGGGAAACCGGATCTGAATACACCAAACAGGAATATGAATCATATATGCAGGTAACGCCTTGTCAGGAGTGTGGTGGAAGAAGGCTAAAACGCTCCTCTCTTGCAGTAACTGTGGGTGAGAAAAATATAGCAGAGGTTACAGATTATTCCATTGGGGAGTTAAAGGTATATATGGAGCAATTAAAGCTTACAGAAAGACAGCAGGAAATTGCAAATTTAATCTTGAAGGAAATCCATGCAAGACTAGGTTTTTTGGTTGATGTGGGCTTGGATTATTTAACCTTATCCAGAGCAACCGCTTCCTTATCAGGTGGGGAGGCACAAAGAATCCGTTTGGCAACACAGATCGGTTCAGGCTTGGTTGGAGTAACTTATATTTTAGATGAACCAAGCATAGGTTTACATCAAAGAGATAATGATAAGCTGTTAAAAACTCTTCATCATTTAAAGGACTTGGGGAATACATTGATTGTTGTAGAGCATGATGAAGACACCATGTTCGCTGCAGACTATATTGTGGATATTGGACCGGGAGCAGGAACCCATGGGGGAAATATTGTTGCTACAGGGACTGCAAAGGAAATTATGGAAAATGAGAAATCGGTAACGGGAGCATATTTAAGTGGAAGAAAAAAAATCCCTGTGCCAGATAAAAGAAGACAGGCAACGGGGGTATTGACAATCCAAGGCGCAAGACAAAATAATTTAAAAAATATTAATGTAGAGATTCCGTTAGGAATCATGACTTGTGTAACAGGGGTATCTGGTTCAGGTAAAAGTTCATTAATTAATGAAATCTTATATAAGACACTAGCAAAAAAACTAAATCGTGCCAAATGTATTCCGGGTGAACATGACAGTATTGTAGGAATTGAACAGTTGGATAAGGTAATTGATATTGACCAGTCTCCAATTGGTAGGACACCTCGTTCTAACCCGGCAACTTATACAGGGGTATTTGACTTAATTAGAGATTTATTTGCTTCAACAACAGATGCAAAGGAACGTGGTTATAAGAAAGGAAGATTTAGTTTTAATGTGAAGGGTGGACGTTGTGAAGCCTGTGGTGGAGACGGAATTAATAAGATTGAGATGAACTTTCTGCCGGATGTATATGTCACATGTGATGTGTGTAAAGGAAAACGTTATAATAGAGAGACTTTGGAAGTAAAATATAAAGGAAAGAATATCTTTGAAGTATTAAACATGACAGTGGAGGAAGCGGTTAAATTCTTTGAAAATGTGCCAGCAATTCTTCGAAAGATTCAGACTTTACATGAGGTAGGACTCTCTTACGTGAAATTGGGACAACCTTCTACTACTCTGTCAGGAGGGGAAGCACAGCGTATTAAATTAGCTACGGAGCTTAGTAGAAGAAGTACAGGAAAAACAATTTATATCTTAGATGAACCTACTACAGGATTGCATTTTGCGGATGTTCATAAATTGGTTGAAATTTTGCAAAAATTGTCTGATGGAGGGAATACGGTTGTAATTATTGAGCATAACCTGGATGTTATTAAAACAGCGGACTATATTATAGATATTGGTCCGGAAGGTGGGGATAAGGGCGGAACTGTAGTTGCTACCGGAACCCCGGAAGAAATTGTGAAAAATAAAAAATCTTATACTGGTAAATATGTAAAAAAATATTTAGAGAAGGAATAAATAAAAGGTTATATAGCTTGAAAAATCTTACAAGAGCATACTGGAATGTGCAAACAGAATAACAGGTGGAACAGTTCGACCATGGAAGAGCATAGGTGTAGTTATTGTTTAATCTACAACGTTAGGAATGACCATGGGTGAACTGCTCCATCTGTTGGAAACAATTACAATTATGCGTAAAACTAAATGACACATAAGGAAAAATAGAGGGGAGATGAATTATGGAAACACATTTTTATGCTATGCTTTCACGTATGAAATATATTGAAAGATGGGCGTTAATGAAGAATTCTGAATCGGAAAATGTTGCGGAACATTCTATGGAGGTGGCTATGCTCACTCATGCATTGGCTATTATAGGGAATGTTAGATTTGGGAAAAATTTAAACGTGGAAAGAGCGGCTTTACTGGGGCTATATCATGATTCTACAGAAATTATTACCGGTGATATGCCTACACCTATTAAATATTATAGTGAGGACATTAAAAATGCTTTTAAGGAAGTGGAGTTTAAGGCAAATGAGAAATTAATGGGAATGTTACCGGCGGATATACGAAATTATTATGAAGGTTTATTCTGTAAGCAAGAAGAGGATTCCTATCTATGGAGGCTTGAGAAGGCAGCAGATAAAATTTCTGCCTTGATTAAATGTATTAAGGAAGAAAAAGCGGGCAATACAGAATTTAAATCTGCAAAAAAATCTTTGGAAGATGCTATAAGAAAAATGGAATTAGAGGAAGCAGAAATATTTATGGAGGAGTTTTTACCAGCTTATTATAAAAATTTAGATGAGTTGCATTAGCCAATATAGATTTTATATAGTAAACCAGTTTTCGTAACAGGTCAGCCCATGGCTGGACTGTTACATTTTTATTGTAGAAAAACAAAATTTTACTAGTGTATGGTAAAAAAATGTAGTACAATGGGTATAAATAGTTACCGTTAGCTACTTAACGTGTATACAGTAAAGTTGGCATCAAGACTCGCAGGAGTGAGTATTGAAAGGATAGAATAAAATATTTTAGGAGGAATTCAAGTGAACAAAGAGATGGTTATTGTACTGGATTTTGGTGGTCAATATAATCAGTTGATTGCCAGAAGAGTCAGAGAATGTAATGTGTATTGTGAAGTTCATCCTTATAATTTAAGCTTGGATAAGATTAGAGAATTAAATCCAAAGGGAATTATTTTTACAGGTGGACCAAATAGTGTATATGGAGAAGATGCGGTTCGCTGTGAAAAAGAAATTTTTGAAATGGGAATTCCAATTTTGGGTATCTGTTATGGTTCTCAGTTAATGTCCTATATGTTAGGTGGGAAAGTGGCAACAGCACCGGTTAGTGAATACGGAAAAACAGAGGTAGATGTTGATAATACTTCTAAGTTATTTAAGGATGTATCGGCAAAAACCATATGTTGGATGAGTCATACAGACTACATTGAGAAGGCACCGGAAGACTTTAAAATCATAGCACATACACCGGTTTGTCCTGTAGCTGCAATGGAATGTGAAGAAAAAAATCTATATGCAGTGCAATTTCATCCAGAGGTAATGCATACACAGGAAGGAACAAAGATGCTTTCCAATTTCGTGTTTGATGTATGTCAATGTAAGGGAGACTGGGAGATGTCTTCATTTGTAGAGACTACTATCAAAGAAATACGAGAAAAAGTTGGAAATGGAAAGGTTCTATGTGCTCTGTCTGGTGGTGTGGATTCTTCTGTAGCAGCTGTTTTATTGTCAAAGGCGGTAGGAAAACAGCTTACTTGTGTATTTGTGGATCATGGTTTACTTCGCAAAAACGAAGGGGACGAAGTTGAAGCTGTATTTGGACCAGAGGGACATTATGATTTGAACTTTATTCGCGTAAATGCCCAAGAACGTTTCTATGAGAAATTAAAAGACGTGGAAGAACCAGAACAAAAACGTAAGATTATAGGTGAAGAATTCATTCGTGTATTTGAAGAGGAAGCAAAGAAAATTGGTGCTGTGGATTTCTTAGTACAGGGAACGATTTATCCAGACGTGATCGAAAGTGGGTTGGGCAAATCAGCTGTAATTAAATCACACCATAATGTAGGTGGCCTACCTGATTGTGTAGATTTTAAAGAAATTATTGAACCACTTCGTTTGCTTTTCAAAGATGAGGTTCGTAAAGCCGGCTTAGAGCTTGGTATTCCGGAATATTTAGTATACAGACAGCCATTCCCAGGACCAGGTCTTGGTATCCGTATCATAGGCGAGGTAAATGCAGAAAAGGTTAAAATAGTACAGGAAGCCGATGCTATTTACAGAGAGGAAATTGCAAAAGCTGGAGTGGATAAGGGACTCGGTCAGTATTTTGCTGCACTTACCAATATGCGTTCGGTTGGTGTTATGGGTGATGAAAGAACCTATGACTACGCAGTGGCATTGCGTGCGGTTACAACCTCTGACTTTATGACCGCTGAATGTGCAGAGATTCCAATGGAGGTTCTGTTAAAGGTAACAAGCAGAATTATTAATGAAGTGAAGGGTGTAAATAGAGTAATGTATGATTTGACAAGTAAGCCACCTGGAACGATTGAGTTTGAGTAATTACCAAGAGCTCGCAAACCCTTGTAAATCAAGGGATGCGGGCTCTTGTTTTTTCTTTTGGTACTATTTTGGTACTAAAATGAGCCGTTTCATAGGAATGATTTCAAAATCTTTGTTTTACGCATGAGGCCAGGTTATCTTCCACTGGAAGTATTCTTCTTTGGTAATCTTTCCTGATGCCAGTTCTTGTTTCTTTTTGTTCCATTCAAACATATGATAATTCAATGTTTCATCTTGAAAGATGAGCGATATTGGTGAAATTGTGGAAGTGTGTTTTGTTTCGTTATATGTCATGGAAACATCGCTATCCTCATATACATCTTTAAGTTCTGTGAGATTGATTATCTCATATCCCTTTTCTTCTTCTAACCAGAATAGTGATTCAATAAGATCTAAAGTAGTATCCCTGGTTAAATTACGCAGACAGGCAGGATGAATGTTAAGAATATCTGCCATTTGCAAAATCATATCATCTTTTGGTATTCGGTAGTTACTTTCGTATTGTGCAATACGGACGGCAGCATTTTTTGGTTCAAAGCCAAGTGCTTCGCCTAAAGTACCTTGTGTGAAATTTCGAAAGGTTCTGATTCGTTTGATTCGTTCACCGATTATCATGGTAAAACCTCCCTGTATAGTTGTCATATTTATATATTTGGTAAGAGAAATTCCTTAAAAAGCAAAGAAGTTCCTACCAGTATCAGTATAACATAGGATTTGGTAAAAGAAAATAGAAAATTAACAAATATGATAATTTAACAAAAAAGCTTATTGACAAACATTAAGCAAATATGTTAAAACTATATACAACAAATATTTAACATAAAAGTTTAATATTTGCTGTAAAGGTTCACTTGTAGGAACCTTTGGTACTGATATAAACAAACACAGGGAGAGAATGAAGAAGGAGGAATGTTTTATGGAGGCACTATTTTATAATTCAGATGATGTGGCACAGATGCTTGGTGTATCGAAGTCGAAAGCATACACAATTATTCGTAAGTTGAATGAAGAACTGGAGGCAAAAGGATTTATTACCATGCATGGAAAAGTCAGCAGACAGTATTTTGCGGAAAAGGTTTATGGATGTACGAAGGCGACAGCTACAGAATCGTAAAAAGAGAAGAATGAAGCTGGTGCAAATGCAATGTTAATAAAGAAACAAAGTAGCATTTGTGCCGGCTGAATAAGGAACAAGGAGTTTTGATTAAGAAAGGATGTGAGGCATATGCCAGCATATAAGGATGCAGATACAGGAAAATGGTTCGTGAAATTTTATTGCAAGAATTGGAAGGGGGAAAATAAGCAGATCAAAAAGCGAGGTTTTGAAACAAAACGGGCGGCTTTAGAGTATGAACGCAATTATAAGATACGCGAGGAAGGCGACCTTGATATGCCGTTTGGAGAGTTTTTCAAATTGTATCAGGAAGATATGGAAGTCCGCCTGAAACACAATACCTGGCTTAGCAAGGAACATGTTGTAAGGACAAAGATATTGCCATTTTTTAAGGATATGAAAATGAACGAGATTAGTCCTAAGGACATTGTTAAGTGGCAGAATGAGATGATGTCTTACAAGGATGAAAAGGGAAAAGCATATTCAGAATGTTACCGTAAGACTATGCACAATCAATTAAGCTGCATTTTCAACCATGCTTGCCGTTTTTATGGATTGAAAGAAAATCCTGCGAGAAAGGCAGGAAGTATGGGGAAAGAGAAAAACAAGGAAATGCTCTTTTGGACAAAGGAAGAGTACAATAAGTTTTCGGAAGCAGTTATGGATAAACCACAGGCCTATTATGCTTTTGAATTATTGTACTGGTGCGGAATCCGCTGCGGCGAATGCCTTTCCCTGACCATGGAAGATTTCAATTTGGACGAGGGTACACTTCGTATTAATAAATCTTATCAGAGGTTAGAGGGAAAGGATGTTATTACCACACCCAAAACAGCAAAGAGTAATCGTGTTATAAAGATACCGGATTTTTTGGTAGAGGAAATGCAGGAATATTTTTCTATGTTATATGGGTATAAGCCGACAGATAGGATTTTTCCATTTACAAAAAGTTTTCTGCATCATGAAATGGACAGAGGAAGCAGGATAGCAGGAGTGAAAAGAATTCGTGTTCATGATCTTCGGCATTCGCACGTCAGTTTATTGATTCAGCTTGGATTTTCAGCGGTAGCCATTGCAGACAGAGTGGGACATGAAAGTATTGTTATAACGTATCGATATGCACATTTGTTTCCGTCGGAGCAGACAGCGATGGCAGACAAGTTGAACATGCAAAAAGGGGAACTTACGGATGAGTGTTAAATGATAAATCAGAAGATAGGAGTGACAAGCTATGAGCAAAGCAAATCTTGACCATAAAGGAAGAAAAAGAAATGAAGATGTATCTGGAAGCAATACTGGAAGAACTACAATTTTTGGAGGAAGGGGTGGTGCCAGAGGAAGAGGTGTTTCTTCCTTTGCAACATATATTGAAAATTTTGAATGTAGAAGAATCAAAGTGAAATAAGAAGGAGGATGATGGATATGCCGGAAAAGAATGGTCTGTTTTACGCATTTAATTTGCGTTTTTCATTTCTGAATCGTCAGCATGTTGAGTTGTTGCAGAAACTTGAAAAAGAAAGTGCATCAGGGCGCAAAACAAGGACAAGGATTATCATGGATGCACTGGAAGAATATTTTGCAAATCAAGAGAAAGCGGGAGAGATGAAAGCTTCGGGAAAGTATATCACAGAGGAACAGTTGGAAAATGTTAAAAACGAGGTAAGGGCAGAGGTGTATCAGGAATGTATGAGGATGATGGCTGGCAATATGGTGGCAAGAAATTCCAATATTTTGCCGCAATCTGGTGAAATGAACCAACAAAGTACTCAGGATAGGACAGTAAATGATAAAGATGATTATGATATTGAGAATGATGAGGTCGTAATGAGTAACATAGCAAGGTGGAGTTGAGGTGCGGTATAGAAATGGTATCATACCTGTAAAGAAAATATATCATACCTGTGGAGGAACTGTGGAAAAACTGTACAATACCTGTATAGGATTTTCCTACAGTTCCTTTTTCTTTGCTATTCACCTGTATCAAAACTGTATTATACCTGTACAAAAATGATACAGTACCTGTATGAAAGTTGTGGTATACCTGTACGAAATATGTACTATACCTGTACAGGATGGAGAAAATTGGTAAATTTTGAGGCTATATCCGGGGATTCAGGGGTGTCCCCTGACCAGAGGGCATTTTGTGATACAAAATGCGTATCTGGCAAAACCAGGAAAAGTGGAGAAATGAGTCGAATTTTGTTTGAGGAGAAGGGAGAAAAATGGTATAATAAAAGAAAAATGAAAATGGAGGTAATATAATGCCATCAGCAGGAGACAATTATGTGGTTAAGGTGAAACCATCTCATATTGATTGGGGAGAGTATAGAAATCCTACAAATAGAGAACCGATTGAAGGTGAGTCATATGTGAAAATTCCATCTCAATATGCTAGAAAATATGAGATTAGACGTGGTGATTTATTTACTGCACATTTTGCTAATGGATATCCATCCATGCAGATTAAGGCAGCTGGAAATGGACCATATGAGAATGGTGTTCAATACGCAAAGCAATTTGAAGGCATTGGACGGGGGGCGTGTAAGGCGTTTACCCCATGGTATCAATCGTGTGGTGTGGTAGTAGGTGATCAGATTAAAGTTGAATTTACTTCTTCTAACGAAATAGTATTTAGTAAGCTTTAAGCATTGAAGGCGAAGTCATTTGAGTATAACATTTGGCATCGCTTTTTTGTTCACTTTTCTCTATAAGCTAAAAAAATCTTTTGACAATATAAAAATAAATGTTTATAATATATATTGATATAAAATAGATGGAGGTATTGTGGATGACAATTTCGGAGCAAATAAAGGTGTTATGTGTTAGGAGCAATGTTAGTGAAGCGGAACTTGCAAGAAGGTTAGGAAAGTCTCCGCAAAGTTTCAATTCTAAGATGAAAAGAGGTAGCTTTACAGTGGTAGAATTAGAAAACATTGCAGAGGTATTGGGAGCTGAATTTAAAAGAGAATTTATCTTGTCAAATGGAGAAAATGTATAATGAAAACTAATATAATTAAAGATTTTAAACTAGGAGAATTGTTTTGTGGTCCTGGAGGGTTGGCATTAGCAGCGACAACAGCAGTTATAAAAGATCCAGAATATAAAATAACACATAAGTGGGCTAATGATTATGATTTGGATACATGTAATACATACAGGAGAAATATTTGTCCCAATAATCCAGAATCTGTAATTTGTGGAGATGTTCGACAGTTAAATATTGAACCGCTTGGAGATATTGATGCATTAGCTTTCGGATTTCCATGTAATGATTTTTCTGTAGTTGGTGAACAAAAAGGTTTTAATGGAAAATTTGGACCGTTATATACATATGGTGTGAAGGTATTAAAGAGATATAAACCACAGTGGTTTCTTGCGGAAAATGTGGGTGGCTTAAAGAGTGCCAATGATGGAAAAGCTTTTTTGAAGATAAAAAAAGATCTTATCGATGCAGGATATAAAATATATCCTAATTTGTATAAATTTGAAGAATATGGAGTGCCACAGGCGCGGCATAGAATGATTATTGTTGGAATTAGAAACGATTTGCCGTATGAATTTAGAATCCCTAGTACAGAACCATATAAAAATATGGATGTTACTTGCAAAACAGCAATTGAGGTGCCTCCAATTACTACTGATGCATTTAACAATGAATTTACTAGACAATCTAAGCAAGTTGTTGAGAGATTATCATATATTAAACCAGGGCAAAATGCTTTTACTGCAGATATACCAGAACATTTGCAATTGAAAGTAAAAGGTGCAAAAATAAGTCAGATTTATAAAAGGTTGGATCCATCTAAACCAGCATATACTGTAACAGGATCAGGAGGGGGCGGAACACATATGTACCATTATGAAGAAAATAGAGCATTAACTAATAGAGAAAGGGCACGTTTACAGACATTTCCTGATAATTATGTTTTTGAAGGTTCAAAAGAATCTGTTCGAAAACAAATAGGAATGGCTGTTCCGGCTAAAGGAGCAAAAATTATCTTTGAGGCTATTCTAAATACATTTGCTGGAATTGAGTATGAAAGTATGGATGCAAAAGAAAGTGAGTAAGGGGTTGTGAATTATGGAAGAAAATATTGATATTTTAAAATTAAATCCTGAGCAGCAACAAGCATTAGTGTGTATGTTTTTTGCAATGTTGCCGAAGAGTGATGCAAGATATAAAAAGAGAATACCATATTGGGAAGTTTTGCAGAAAAGATTTAATAAAAAAATAAACACATATAAGAATGCTAAAGACGCTTTTGATAGATATTTTCCTGAAAATAATAGAGTGGGATGGAGTGATGATAGGGCTTTATCACGAAGAGGTAAAGAGTTTCAAGAGATATATGATTTGTACAAAGATTATTCCGTAGATACAATTGAGAGGGCGGTAGAAGAAATAATGAATTTATATCGGAATGAAGAAAATTTATTTATTTCTCTGAAATGCGGTTATCCTGATACAGTTCATGCTATACTTAGAGGCGAAAAGAATATTACTATTGATGGGGTATATACACTTCAAGAAGAATTATTATTAGATAAAATTGTGTTTGTAACTCTTGGGGGAGACCGAGGTAAAAAAGAAGTGGATTGGGAACCCGGTTTTTTTGGTGTTGCACATATTATTAAGGCTCCATATGATTTCGGTTATGGTGGTAATGACAAATATTTCAAATTCGATATTTGTATGGATTGTTCATTTGGACGGACATATAAACGAGAGGAGTTTATAAATTATCGAGATGCGTTTGATGCAAGATATATAGGACCAGAGTTGACAAGGGATCCATCACAAGCTATTAGTGGGCTGGAAGAAAACAAGGCAGTTGCAGTGATAAGAGCTGTGTTAGATAGACAGCCAGAAATGGAAGAAGATTTTAGAAAAACTTTTTCTAAAGAATTTATGAATCGTGTTATGGGAGCGGTTCGGGTATTAATTTCAACAGTTGCAGAGTATGGAGAGTCAAATGAAAGAGCGTTAGAAACATTTAGAGAAGAGAAAAAGGCAATTGATGAGTATTGCGAGGACCCTATTAATTTTGAAACTGGTTATGAAATGAATAAATTTTCTAGAAACAGAATAATTTTTGGTGCACCTGGAACAGGAAAAAGTTTTACATTGAATAGTCAAAAAGATAAGCTTATTGAAAACGGTGGAGATTACGAAAGAGTTACATTCCATCCAAATTATTCATATGCAAATTTTGTTGGAACATATAAACCTGTTTCTAAGAAGGATATGGCAGGAAATGAAATCATAGTATATGAATATGTACCAGGACCATTTATGAGAATATTTGTTAAAGCAATTGAAAATAGTAGAAATAAGAAGAATGTAAAACCTTACTTATTGTTAATTGAAGAAATTAACAGATCAAATGTTGCAGCTGTATTTGGAGAAGTTTTTCAGCTATTGGATAGAAATTCAAAGAATGTGAGTGAGTATTCCATACAGGTTTCGGAAGATATAAAGAAGTATTTGATAGATACAATTCATGTGACAGAAGATGAAATTAAAGAAATTAGAATTCCAGACAATATGTTTATATGGGCAACAATGAATAGTGCTGATCAAGGTGTATTTCCAATAGATACAGCATTTAAACGGAGATGGGAATTTGAGTATATTGGTGTGGATGATGAAGCATCAAAAGTTGAAAATTACATTATTCCAGTTGGTATGGGAGATAATCGAAAATATGTAAAATGGAATGAATTGCGAATGAGAATAAATGATATTTTGTTATCAGATGAATGTAAAGTGAATGAGGACAAGCTATTAGGACCATTTTTCATTTCGAAGAATATGTTAGAAAATGCATTAGCAGATGAAGATAAATTCGTAAAAGCTTTTGAAAGCAAAGTCATTATGTATTTGTTTGAAGATGTTATGAAGATGCGCCCGGCAAATATTTTTAAAGGATATAAGGGGAAAATGATTTTCTCTGAGATTTGCAATACTTTTGAAGAAATAGGGGAAGAGATTTTTGGAATAATGGATATTGATGGTTTTGAAAGACCGATGCAGTAGTAAAAGAGGTGGAACTATATGGCGAAGGGTTTCTTTCGTGAATTGAAGTGTTATACATTATCAGAAATAACTAAAGAAATAGGAACAACAATAGAAGAGACAAAACGCCTTGTAGGTATTCTCAAGAGATATGGAATTGTGAAGGCAGTTAAGGCATCAAAGCCGGAATACGAGGAGCTGTCAAATCAGGATATTGTACTTACAGATGTGTCAGAAAATAGTTCTAATGTTGAATATGTATTTGAATTTGTAGGTGTTGTGATGTTAGATGAACATATTTTTAAATGTTATCCCAAATACATACATTCTACTTACGAACCAATGCAACAGTTAAAGAAAGTATTAAAAGTAATTAAGAAATATAATGATAAAGAACAGTTGATTTATTTGTATAATGGTGAAGAAGATGATAAAATATTCAATCGTCTTGCGGTGTCGTTACATCTTTTAGAGGACTATTTTCAGTATGGAATCTACACTAACCAGCAAGTGATTATTGAAAACAATGGTGAAGGTGAGATTTTATGGGACAAGACTATAAACGAGACATTTGCATTGGTACAAAATAATCGTCCGTACTATCTAGAACTTCAGACAAAAAATACAATTGACAATGAAATGGATTACTTCAGAAGGTTGCATGAATGTGTGGTGTCACTTTGTTCAGCTGAATTAAAAAAAATGGAGTATTAGAATTGTTTGGTATTTCAGAAGTAGAACTGACATCTGCAAAAATTGAGGATTTTGGGGATGTTGAATATATATTATATAGATTACAAAGGGAAATACAGATACAATTTATTACAAGAAAGCAAAGTCTTTTGAAAACGATTTATACTTATATAGCTAATGAAAATGTTAATAAAGAAGAGATGAATTTCAGTTTGTATGGAACTAATAGTTTTAATCTTATATGGGAAAAAGTTTGTTCGGAAAATTTTGAAAGTGTATTAGATAAGAAATTATTAGAACTTCCTCTTGGCGTATCGGATGAATATGCTTCTAAACAAAATAAGAAGTTGATTGAGATTATTGATAGACCAGTGTGGCATAAAAGTAATCCATCTGTATCAGATGGAAAGGTGGATACGCTAAGACCAGATCTGATTAGTATATATAAAGTAGATAATGAAGATGCATATTGCTTTGGAATATATGATGCAAAATATTATTGTATAGATTTTAAACAGAAAAAAAATGGTTATAAGATTACGGGACAACCGGGGGTGGGAGATGTAACTAAACAGTATTTGTATCAGATGGCTTATGAGGATTTTATCGAAAAGCAAGGATATCAGTATGTACAGAATATGTTTTTTTGTCCAAGTGAGGAAGCAGAGCTCGAATATGGTTATGTGGAAATGAAAATGCTACATACAATTGGAGATAAAACATTAGAGAATATAGCAGTGGTCAAGTTGCATGCAGAGGATATGTATGACTTATATCTTGCTAATGAAAGGGTAAAAAATATTGCAAATTATATTCCGAATGTAGCAAGAAAGCCTGTGTATAGCAAAAATATTGCAAACCGAATGATGGCATACTTGCAAGGAATCACAAAGGCAAGTCAGGTAGCAGAAAGAAAAATGAAAATGAAGTCTGAGCAAGGAAAACTCATTTATCCGAAACGGATAAAAAGAGAGCTTGGAGCGAAGTTAATATATGATGCAATCTGTCCTGTAGCAACAAGTGTATTTTATGGATTTGATCCGTATGAAAAGGAATACGATAGCATGGTAGCAGAGGATATGGGGGATTCTTATGGAAAATGTGAAAAGATTGCTGAAGTGGCTATTGAAATAGAACAAAGTATAAAAAAAATGTCGGAACAAGAACTAGGAGATGAAAAGATAGTTAGAAGTTTTTTAAGAAAGTGTATTTTGAGTAAAAAGGAAATCTTGTCAATGGCAAGTGAGAGTAGTTTGGATAAGTTGATGGAAAAAGTGATGGAATTAATAAGAGAATTGTATTTGTAGCGGAATTATAGTTGAGGTGATTTTATGGCTGATGTTTTAACCAAAGAGCAACGACATAAAAATATGAAAAGTATTCACGGAAAAGATACTGAGATTGAGTTGATTTTGCGAAAAGCTATATGGAAAAAAGGCTATCGGTATCGTAAGAATTGCAAAAAGCTACCAGGAAGTCCAGATATTGTATTAACCAAGTATAATATAGCGATTTTTTGTGATGGAGAGTTTTTTCATGGAAAAGACTGGGAAGTCCTAAAGACAAGATTGGAGAAGAGTAATAATAGTGAATTTTGGATTAATAAGATATTGCGTAATAGAGAACGAGATGATGAGGTAAATAAGAGATTGGTGTTTGAAGGATGGACTGTGATACGTTTTTGGGGAGAGGATATTAAGAAACATACTGATGAGTGTGTGAAGGTTATTGAGGAAACAATATTTGACCAAATTGTAGATAATACTTTATAGTAAAAAATAAGATAGAAAAGAAAGTTGGAAAATAAATGAATGCAATAGACTTTTTTTGTGGTGGTGGAGGAATGACTTGTGGATTATTGGATGCTCAAATTAATGTGTTATTTGGTATAGATTCTAATCCAGCATGTCAGAATACATATGAACATAATAATGAGATACCATATCTAAATATGAATATACAGGATGTTACAGTAAATATATTGAGAGAACAATCACCCTTGGTTGATGATATAGATGAATTATTGTTAGTCGGATGTGCACCGTGTCAGCCGTTTAGTATTCTTAATCCAAGAAACCCCAATGAGCATATTTCAGTTAATCTTTTAAATGAATTTGGGAGATTTGTTAGAGAAATACATCCAGCACATATTTTGATTGAAAATGTTGCATCTATTGGTAGAAGAGGGCAAGAGGTATTAGATTTATTTAGGAATATGCTAATTGCTGAAGGTTATTTGTTTGATGATGGAGTGATAAATGCAAAAGAATATGGTGTACCACAAAATAGAAGAAGATATATATTAATAGGCTCTAGGCGATTTGTACCTCATATACCCAATCCAACACATGGAGAAGATTTACTTCCTTATAGAACTGTGTATGATGCAATACATGATTATCCACCAATTATGGCAGGTGAAGAGAATATGGAAATTCCTAATCACAGAGCCGCAGGAATATCAGCTAGAAATTTAGAAAGAATGGAACATACACCACATGATGGTGGAAGTAGAATGGATTGGCCAAGAGAATTATGGTTAGAATGTCATCAAGATTTTTCGGGGCATTCAGATGTATATGGGAGAATGAGTTGGAACCAAGTATCACCAACATTGACATCTAAATGTTTTAGTTTATCTAATGGGAGATTTGGACATCCAGAGCAAAATAGAGCCATTTCATTAAGGGAAGCAGCAGCTTTGCAAACATTTAATGATGATTATATTTTTGAAGGAAGTTTGATGGAAATAGGAAAACAAATAGGTAATGCTGTGCCTGTTAGATTAGCTGAAGTGTTAGGTGGATATATTTTACATGAACATGAAAATATTTAAGGAGAGAAATGAATAATGGAAGAAGATATAAAAGTACTTATAGAAGAAATTAGTAGTGATTATAGTAAGGGGAGCTTTATGAATTATATTGAGTATATGAAGTTTCCTAAATATAAAAATTTAACAGATAATTCAGAAATAAAGTTTGATTTCCCAATGACGATGCTTGTGGGAAAAAATGGGACTGGTAAGAGTTCAGTTTTACAAGCTATTTATGGGGCACCAAAGAATAAGAGTACAGGAGATTATTGGTTTACAACAAAGGTAGATCCAATAGAAGAGGGAAAAAATAAATATTTTTATGGATATAAAAGGGATGCTAATAGCAAAATAAAAGAAGTCTTAAAAAAGAGGCAGCCTAGTAAAAAGGCACCAGATTACTGGGAAACTGCTGCTATAGATTTAAAGATTGGTATGAAACCGGATGATAATACAGACAGTGAAAGTAGAAATGATCCTGTTAAAAAAGAGGTTGTTTATTTTGATTTCAGAGGAGAACTTAGTGCATTTGATAAGTATTTTCATTTTTATAAATCAAAACCTGACAGGAAACAAAGAAAATTTGAACAAAAAAATAAAGCTTCTAAACAATATATAAAAAGACAATCTAAATATTTAAACCGGGTATTTAATGGAGAAAAAAATATTGTATATGCCAATCATCCTGGTAATGTTCTTCATGAAGAAATGGAAATAATAGATAATAATAATGGAAGAAAGAAACTAGATGTAATCAATTATATTTTAGGAAAAGAGTATGAAGAAATTAGATTAGTTTATCATAGAATTTATGAATCTTGGGGAACCTCTATTATGGTCAAAACAAAACGTGGAAATAGATATTCAGAGGCAAATGCGGGAAGCGGTGAAAATGCTATTATCAACATGGTTTGTGCTATTATGGATGCTGGGAAAGATTCTCTTATTTTACTAGATGAACCAGAAGTTTCATTACACCCAAGTGCACAAAGAAAATTGAAAATTTTTTTGTTGAATATGATTAGAAAACGTCATTATCAGATTGTTATATCAACTCATTCCATGGTCCTGATTGAAGAGATGCCCAAAAAAGCTTTAAAATTATTTGAAATTAATGATTTTGGAACAACAGATATTACAAACGGTGTTTACTATAAAGAAGCTTTTTATAATATAAAAGAAGAGGTTGATAGGAAAAATTTAATTTTATGTGAGGATATTGCTGCAAAAAGTTTAATTGAAGGTGTATTAACACATTTAAATATCAGAGAGTTTTTTTCTGTAGAATACAGACATGGAGGGGCTGAGACTTTAATTACAAAGCATTTGCCAATCTTGGCACTTGATGAAATGTATGATAAAGTATTTATTATTCTTGATGGAGACAAGGAACCAGAAGAGGTCATACGATATTCGGACATACCAGCTGGAGAAATTAATAAGTTGGAAAAATTGGAAGATTATGTAAAAAAACTGAGTGCATCAAACTGTAGAATTAATCCATTGGTAGATGGAGGAGAAAAAGGTTCAAATAAAGAACAGAAAATAGAAGTATATCAGGAATATTTAAAGTATGCGGAAAAACATTTGTTTTATTTACCAGGGAAATTAGTTCCAGAAGCCATAGTTTTACAATTCGATAATGCAAAAGAAATATATGGTGATGCATTATTAGAACCAATAAATAATGGAAATGCAAAAGACAGTGTTACTAATATATGTAGAGTATTGTTTCCAGATGAAAGTTGTAAGGAAGCTACAATTAAGATGATAACAAAGGCTTGGATTGACAATGGAAAAAACAGTGCATATTTTGATGATATGCTAAATATTCTAAATACAATATATGAGTATTGTAATAGTTGATTTTTGTTAATTATTAGATAAGATGCGGGGGCAAAAGGTTATGATAATTTAAAGTGATTCAATTGTTTCTGAATTGAATACCATTCATCGGCAATTTTGATTAGAAAATATAGAGTTATTAGTAAACTTTAAGAAGCAATTCAAAAACATTCACACGATTTATAGTTAAATATGCTTTTGATTCAAACATCTAGATAATAAACAACAAGATAAAGAAATACAGTTTTAGGAATAATAAAAAGTGAAAGGGCAGTGAATGATATGGCCATACCAACAAACATAAAAACATTACTTTCAGGCAATGTGGTAGAATGGGCAAGAATTGAATTTAAAGAAACGTGGGATGCAGAAGCATCTTTAAAAACAGTCTGTGCTTTTGCTAATGATCTTGACAACTGGGGTGGTGGTTATATTGTCATTGGTGTAGAAGAATCGGATGGACAACCTGTTTATCCTCTAAAAGGTGTGGCAGCAGATAAGATTGATGCTTATCAGAAAAGTATTTTGGCAAAATGTAAACTTCTTAGACCAGCATATATGCCTATTGTGGAAGTTGTTGATTATGAAAGCAAAAAATTTATTGTCCTTTGGTGTCCTGGTGGAGACAATAGACCATATTCTTCTCCTAAGACAATGGCGAAAAATAATAAGGAACGCATTCACTATATTCGTAAGGCATCAAGTACGGTAGAACCATCAGATGATGAGGAAAAAGATTTATTTAATCTGGCGAACAGAGTACCGTTTGATGATCGTGTCAATCACCAAGCGGAGATGTCAGATTTGAATATTACTCTTATTCAGAATTATTTAAAAGAGGTTAAAAGTTCTTTGTATGAAAAATCGAAAACAGGGGATTTTATTGAAGTATGTAGCGATATGAATATTATTAGTAATCTTCCAGAATATACTAAACCGAAGAATGTAGGATTGATGTTTTTTAGCATGGAGCCGGATAAGTTTTTTCCATATACGCAGATAGATGTTGTGCAATTCCCAGATGGTTTGGGTGGAAATGACATCATTGAGCAGACATTTAAAGGTCCGATTCATCAGCAGTTACGAGATGCATTACAGTATATCAGAAATACAATTATTACGGAAAAAGTTGTAAAGCATCCAGATAGGGCAGAAGCAGACAGATTCTTTAATTATCCATTTGCAGCAGTGGAGGAAGCATTATCAAATGCAGTATATCACCGTGCATATGACGAGAGAGAGCCGATTGAAGTGCGGGTGGAAAAGGACAGAATAGAAATTGTCAGTTTCCCTGGACCAGATCGTTCTGTAACGATAGAGGGATTGAAAAATTATCGAGTATCAAACAGAAGATACAGAAATCGTAGGATAGGTGATTTCTTAAAGGAACTGCATTTGACAGAGGGAAGAAATACTGGATTCAAGAAAATTTTGGATGCACTAGAGGCAAATGGATCACCCAAACCGGAGTTTGAAACAGATGAGACACGCAGTTACTTTATATCCAGATTGTTTATTCATGAGGGGTTTGTAGAACTTTCACATGAGGAACCGAAAAGGAGCCAAAAAGGAGCCGAAAAGGAGCCAAAAAAAGAAACCGAAAGAAAACAGGTGATATTAGAACTGTTGGCAGAAAATCCTACAATGACTCAGAGAAAACTTATGGAAGAGTTAGGGTTAAGTAGAAAACAGATACAGAAAGACATAAAGGAATTGCAGGAAGAAGGCATACTCGGAAGAGAAGGTTCTAATAGAAATGGACGCTGGATAGTAAAAGAAGGAGAAAATTAATAATTTTCCAGAATCACAGAATTTAGTATTACAAGATTTATTAAGATTTTCCTTGCAAATCCCTAACTATCCTTTATAATGAAATGTAGGTGAACAAAATCAAAATTGTACTTGTAAGCCACTCGTACCACAAGAATGATAAAAATTCGTTCTGGTACTACTTTGGTACTATTTTGAAGAAGAAAAGAAAAAATGATTGCAAAAATCATAAAATACTTAACAAATATGTTAAATAGATGGACGAGAAATAACAATTTAGACTTAGAATTCTGCGAGTTTGAGTAATACACAAAGTCCCACAAATGGCGTAAATACGCTGTTTGTGGGGCTTTTCTTTTGTTTGTGATACCTTTTTGATACCTATATCTCAGGTATTCACAAAATAATGAGTAAGCGATTCAAAACAAGGCGTATAGTCAATCTAGCAAATTCATGCTACACTGGCCATACGCCTATTTTTTACACATGTTTTTTTCTGTTGTAAGATAGATGACAAATATCTGGAAGTTCTTTCGACCAAGGCAACAAGG
>JAFQAU010000190.1 GCA_017399885.1 Lachnospiraceae bacterium | reverse complement strand
TCCCCAATAGCCCATAAATGGGCAAAAAGGGTCAGACCCCAAAAAAAAGGAGGAATAAAATGAGTATAAGAGAACGTTTAAGTGGAAATGAAGCCGCTGCAATAGCAATGAAACAAATAAATCCAGATGTTGTAGCAGCATTTCCAATAACACCATCAACAGAAATACCACAATACTTTTCAACATTTGTAAGCAATGGAACAGTAGATACAGAGTTCGTTGCAGTTGAAAGTGAACATAGTGCAATGAGTGCATGTATAGGTGCTGAGGCAGCAGGTGGAAGAGCTATGACAGCTACATCTGCAAATGGATTATCATTAATGTGGGAAATGATATATATTGCATCAAGTTTAAGATTACCAATAGTAATGTCATTAGTAAATAGAGCAGTATCAGGACCGTTAAATATACATAACGACCATTCAGATGCAATGGGAGTACGTGATAGTGGTTGGATAATGTTATTCTCAGAAAACAACCAAGAAGCTTATGATAACTTACTTATGGCACATAGAATAGCAGAACATGCAAAAGTACAATTACCATTAATGGTATGCCAAGATGGATTTATAACATCACACTCAATTGAAAATATTGAATTAGAAGAAGATGAGCTTGTTAAAAACTTTGTAGGTAAATATAATCCAGAACATTATTTATTAAATGATAAAGAACCAATAGCTGTTGGACCATTAGATTTACAAGCTTACCTATTTGAACACAAAGTTCAACAAGCAGAAGCTATGAAAAATGCTAAAAAAGTAATTTTAGAAGTAGCAGATGAATTTGAAAAAATGACTGGAAGAAAATATTCTTTCTTTGAAGAATATAAGCTTGAAGATGCTGAAATAGCAATAGTATGTATGAACTCAACTGCTGGAACTACAAAATATGTAGTAGATTCTTTAAGAGAAAAGGGAATAAAAGCAGGACTATTAAAATTAAGAGTATTTAGACCATTCCCTGCAGAAGAAATTGCAAAAGCTTTAGAACATGTAAAAGCAGTTGCAATACTAGATAAATCAGATTCATTAAATGCAGCTGGTGGAGCATTATTTGAGGATGTAACATCTGCAATGTATGTAAATAAAAAACAAGTTCCAATGATTAACTATGTATATGGAATTGGTGGTAGAGACACAAAATCAGATGATATAGAATCTGTATATAAAGATTTAGAAGAAATTGCTAAAACAGGCAAAATTGAAAATCCTTATAGATACCTAGGATTAAGAAAATAAAATAATAAAAAATTAATGTCAGACTATCCATAACAGGGACATACCCCAGAATATACTAGCAAAGAAATTGCCCTAAAAAAGGGTTTGTCCCTGCTTTGAAACAGTCATTAAAATTTTAAAAAGGAGTGAAAAAAATGGCATATAATTTAAAACAAGTAGTAGCTGAAAAACCATCTAGATTCACAGCAGGACATAGAATGTGTGCTGGATGTGGAGCACCAGTTGTAGGAAGAATGATTTTACGTGCATTAAAACCAGAAGACCATGCAGTAATATCTTGTGCAACAGGATGTATGGAAGTTTCAACATTTATATATCCATATACAGCATGGAAAGACTCATTTATACACACAGCTTTTGAATGTGCTGCAGCAAATGCTTCTGGAGTAGAAGCTGCATATAAAGCATTAAAAAGAAAAGGAAAAATTGCTGAAGATGAGCATACTAAATTTATAGCTTTTGGTGGAGATGGAGGAACATATGATATAGGACTTCAAAGTTTATCAGGAGCAATGGAAAGAGGGCATGATATGGTTTATGTATGTTACGATAATGGAGCATATATGAACACAGGTATCCAACGTTCTTCTGCAACTCCTAGATTTGCAGACACAACAACATCGCCAGCAGGAAAAGTAGTTCCAGGTAAAATGCAAAATAGAAAAGACTTAACTAATATTATGGCAAATCATCATATACCATATGTTGCACAAACTGCAGCAATAAATAACTTTAAAGATTTATATGAAAAATCAGAAAAAGC
>JAFQAU010000189.1 GCA_017399885.1 Lachnospiraceae bacterium | reverse complement strand
TGGGCGAAATCGACGTGTCTGTGGTGCTTGGCTGACACGGACACCGTCTACAAATCGTAGCCTTAAATTGTGCAATTTGACAAGTGCTAAAAAAAATACAAGCTTTTGACACCCTAATCTTTATAGGAAAGTTCGTCCTATAAGGATGTATTGTTGAAAAAGGTATAGAAGACATTTGACAACCTATTTTAAAATAAGGAGTACATTATGAAAAATAAGATTAGATTTATGATGGTGGTAATTATATTTGTTTTAGGAACACTAGGCGTAAAAAATGTCTACGCCTCCAGTGCATCTGTATCTTTTTATACAGATGCAGAAAATATAACCGTAGGACAGACTTTTATTGTCACCTTAACAGCAGAATCAAGTGCAGGAATTAAGGATTTTCAAACCTATGTTTCCTATGATACCAGTGCTTTGGAACTTATTGATACAGGAAATCATGTAACAGGTGGTGACGGGCTTATATTGGTTCAGGATGTGGGAAATGAAGAATCCAATGTTCGTCAGTATAGAATGAAATTTAAAGCCATAAAAGAAGGGACCAGTGAAGTATATATTAGTGATAAGGTATATATTTACGAAGCTTCTACAGGTAAAGAAATGTCTGTTTCTAAAAATGTATTAAAGGTAAATGTACAAAAAGATGAAACCAAAAAGGAACAGAACAAAGGCTTAGGAAGTTTAAGTATAGAAGGTACAGTCTTAGAGCCTGCTTTTGATGAGAATATAACTCAATATCGTGCACAAGTAGAGGCAGATGTAGATATGGTTTATATCGATGCCAAGGCGAAATTGAAAGCCTATAATGTAAAAATCGAAGGAAACACAAATCTGCAGATGGGAGATAATACCGTTAAAGTTATAGTAACAGACAAAAATGGAATAGAGAAAATATATACGATTTTGGTGCATAGAAGTACAAAAGCTGAAGAAGTATTAAAAGAGGAGCAGGAAAAAGAGGAAATAGACAATAGAGAGGAAGTAAATGGAAAGGAGTTTTCTGCTTATAAAAGAGAAGATGGTATATTGTTTCAGACCAGTGGTATTTTTCAGGTGGTCCCAATTCCGGATAATGGACAGGTACCAGATGGATTTAAGGAAGATACCTTAAAAATTCATGGAATTTCTGTTACGGTATATATGCCAAATAAGGATTTAGCCAGTGATTTTGTACTTGTGTATGGAAGATGGGAAAATGAAGCTGCAGGTTTTTATTTCTTTGATCGAATTGAAGAAACAATACAAAGATATACTGGAGAATCCACCGTTGTGGTATCAGCCAATAATGAAAAAAGTGAAGAGAAAAAAATCGGGGCTTTATACCTTATAAATTTTATTTTAGTTGGAATTGTAATCATGTTATTAATTATCATCATTCATAACAGTTCATATAGGTCTGAACATTGACTACGCTGACAGCGAAAAAACAGTGTACTACCGCTAGAAAAAAGGGAATTTGAAAAGGGAGGACGAAAATTTTGAAAAATGGTAACAAGAAAAATTTTCAAAAGGAGTTAGAGAAAATTATTCAAAAGAATCAAGAAGAAGATAAAGTGCCAACGTTGCTTTTGCATAGCTGTTGCGCGCCGTGTAGTAGTTATTGTTTAGAATATTTGTCCAATTTTTTTAAAATAACTATTTTTTATTATAATCCTAACATAACAGAGGAAGAAGAGTACAAAAAGAGGGTGGAGGAGCAAAAACGTTTCATTCATGAGCTTCCGGTGAAATATCCAATTTCGTTTATAGAAGGGGCATATGCACCAGAGAAATTCTATCAAATAGCAAAGGGCTACGAAAAAGTACCGGAGGGTGGAGAACGGTGTTTCCGATGTTATCAATTAAGACTAGAGGAAAGTGGAAGAGTTGCAAAAGAAAATCATTTTGATTATTTTACTACGACTTTATCCATCAGTCCTTTAAAGAATGCAGAAAAATTAAATGAAATTGGAGAGGAAATAAGCAAACAATTTGACATCCCATATTTATATTCGGATTTTAAAAAGAAGGAAGGTTATAAACGATCCATTCTTCTTTCTAAAGAATACCAGTTATATCGGCAGGATTACTGTGGATGTATTTACTCAAAAAGAGAGCAGGAAGAAAGACAAAGAAAAAAACTTTAATAGTTTAGTTGGCTGAATTGTTATAAAAAACTTGTATATCATTATATCTTTTTTCAAAATAATTAACTTTTTATGTGCAGTATATACAAAGATTGAAGAATAAATTTGATTTTTATTTTAAAATGCAAAATGGTATAATAAAAAAGTTGGGTAATTATTTTGAAAGGAGAACGCGATGAAAGTAAGCAAAAATTTAAAAAAGATAATCAGTTTTTTTGTAGCAGTAGCTATGATTATCACAATGTTGCCACAAGGACAACTAGTGAATGCGGCAACAGAGATGATTGCGGAACGGAATGAAGATTGTTATCCGTTGTTTTCAGAAGAAAGCACAGAAGGAGCTGGATTGAATATACAGAGTCCGGTTTATAATGCAGACGGAACAGTTACTTTTCATTATGTATCTGCTACCTCTGAAGCTTCTATTGGAGTAAGAGGTCATGTGAAACGTGCAGGAAAGAAGGATTTAATCAAAGCAGAAGAAGTTAAGTTGGGGGATGGAAATAGCTTATATGTGGCTACCTCCGCAGCAATCACAGAACCTGGTATATATGAGTATAGTTTTTATACCTTAGATGCAATGGGAATGATAGAGAAAGAGCTTGGAGATCCTGCTTGTACTACTATTTATGGGGATTCTTGTGCATTTGTTAGAAATCCAAATGTGAGCGAATTGGGACTAGTTACCATTTATTATCCAAATGCAGCAGAGGGCGCATGTGTATATTACAAAGATGCAGCATCTGCTACTGGAACACAATTAAAGGTTGGAGATAAAGTAACTGCAGATATTGCAAAAGCAAATGGATATACTGCTGTAAAGATGGAAGTAGATAAAGATTTTTCCGGTGGGACTATGTATTCAGCAAAATATGCAGGAAAAGTAGGAACTTTCCAATATGTAATTGCAGATAAGGATGGAGTAGTTATTAAAGACGTTTGTAATCATACAGGAGCAGATACCTACAAGGTAGAAAAGGTAGATGAATTGGCATTGGCTGTACAAAGTCCTGTGGTGCAGACAGATGGTTCTACGGTTAAATTTATGTATTTAGACGAAAAGCTCTCTGCAAAAACAATCTCCGTAGCAGGAAGTTTTAATGATTGGACAAAAGATAAATACATGATGACTATGGATGGGGAAGGAAAGGGAATTTATTCTGTAGAAATTCCTGGATTTGTGCCTGGAGTATATCAATACAAATTTGTAATAGATGGTGGAAATTGGATAGGAGATCCATTATGTGAGTTTGTTGTGAGCAATGATGCAAACAGTGCAGTAGTTGTACCGGGACTGGTACCAGAAACACAGATGCAGGCACAAATTGGTACTAGCACCACATTACCTGACAAAGTAAAAATGTATAGTACAGGCTCTTTAGAAGCAAAATTGGTAGATGTTACATATGAATTAAAGGACCCTAAAACAGCGGGAGTTTCTCTTGCAGGAAAAGAATTGACCATTGCAGACAACTTTGAAGGAACCTCAGTAGATATTGTAATCTCAAATGGGGCAACGAAGACAAATTATACTGTAGAAGTTGTAAAAGATATGTATGAAGTAACCATACATTATTATGCAAAGGATACGTCCACTTATGCAGAGAAAGATTTGTGGATATGGCAGGAGAACGGTATTTCGTATAAAACCGGATTCACATTTAATCAAGAAAATTTTAAAGACGAAGTGGGAAGAGAATGGGCAACAGCCAAATACGCATTTCCTATTAATAACTTTAGTGTGATCGTGCGTACAGGTGGAGATACCTGGGCAGATCAGGAAGTAACAAGAAGTATTGCCCTACCAGAAGGTGCCAAAAGTGGAGAATTCTGGATTATAGAAGGGAATAAGAATGTATTTGATAAATGGGCTGCGGAATTTGCAGAGCAGGATAAACATTGGGTCATTGTTGAGTATGAAAGACCAAATGGGGATTATGACGGTTGGAATTTGTATACATGGAATGCGTTAGATGAATATAATGAAGTGTCTAACATGTTTAAAAATGTAAATGGCAAATACCAAACTGTATTTGCTATTGATGTATTTACTACAAATGTAGGATATTTATTAAGAAGTGGAACACCACAGAAGGAAGATTGGTCTGATGTAACAAAGGATATGGAGGGTGACCGTTCTATCATTACACCAATTGACCAAAAAGTAGTAAAGGTAAAGCTTACACAAGGATCTCTTGAGGCTGAATATGTACCTTATAACAAAGGCTATGAATTTAAGCCGGATGAAAAGATGATTGTGTTTTATTATCGTGATGATGATTTATTCTTAAATGGTCAGTTAGCAAGCCTACAGAAAGTACAAGTTGAAGTAAATGGTCAGTTGTATGATATGACATATAACGAGAAGAATGAGAGATATGAATACTTGTATAAGAATGCAACAACAGGAGAGTATGCGTATAGCTATAATATAACCAATGCTTCTGGAGAAACGGTTACAGTATTAGATAAATTTAATGCTGTTACCAATACAGAAGGTACAAAATCACTACTTACCTACAAAGATTTACAAGCGAATGTTACCGTTACCTCGTCTGCAGTTTCCATGAGTTATGATGAGAATATGGTAATTGGTGTTGGAATTGATAACAAAGAGGTGCAGGTAAAGGAAGCATATGTGGATTTAACTGCTCTTGGTGGAGATGCCAAAGTAGCCATAGATCCGGAATTGATGGCAGTTACAATTGGAGTTACAGACACTACCTCTCTTGGAGAGAAAACAATTACAGTAACGGTTGTAGATCAATACAATAAAACATTCCAAGCAACACACAAAATTACAGTAACAAACCGTGTTTTAAAGGGTGAAAATGACTTTGATTGGGATGAGGCAGTGATTTACTTTATGGTAACAGACCGTTTCTGTGACGGGAATGCTGCAAACAATGATGCGTATGGAGTTGGTGATTATAATTTAAATGGACCAAGCAGTTATCATGGTGGAGATTTTGCAGGTGTAACTTCTAAACTTGATTATTTAAAAGAGTTAGGAATTAATACTATCTGGATTACACCGGTAGTAGAAAATATCACTGCTGATATGCAGGCAAAGGGAACAAATGGGGAAGCCATTTCTTCTTATGGCTATACTGGATATTGGGCTAGTAATTTCGAAAAACTAAATGCACATTTGGGAACAGTAGATGAATTCCATACATTAATTGATGAGGCGCATGAACGTGGTATTCGTATTATGGTAGACGTAGTATTAAATCACTCAGGCTATGGTGGACGTAGTATGGATAATTTTGCAGGAATGTTCCGCGATACTGATATAGAAGGAAATGTTATTCTTGGACCATTAGACGGACTTCCTGACTTTGCAACAGAAAAAGCACAGGTTAGAAATCAATTAATAAACTGGCAGACAGCATGGGTATCAGAGATTGCTGTAACTAAAAAAGGAAATACCATTGACTATTTCCGTGTGGATACAGTAAAACATGTGGAATCTACTACATGGGCAGCATTTAAGAATGCCTTAACCAACGTATCTTCTAAATTTAAAATGATTGGTGAATATGCAGGTGCTGCATACACAGAAGATTTTGGATATTTAGAAAGTGGAAAGATGGACTCTTTACTTGACTTTGGATTTAATGATATGGCCAATCGATTTGTACAGGGAAGTTTAGAGTCTATTGAAAGTCAATTAGTATTAAGAAATACTAAGATTAACAATGTGGGCACATTTGGTTCGTTTATTAATTCGCATGATGAAGACGGGTTAAAGCATGCATTGCTTACAGCAGTTGATGATGCTGGTAAGAACAAATATACAAATGAACAGGCAGATGCATTAGCTAAGGTTGCAGCCTCTCTTGTAATTACTGCAAAGGGACAACCGGTTATTTACTATGGAGAGGAAATTGGATTAACAGGAGCCAATGATTATCCATATCAGACAAACCGCTATGATATGCAGTTTGATAATCTTACACAGGAACAGTATTCTATGCTTAACCATTACAAAAAGCTGTTAGGAATCCGTAATGAGTATAGCAAGGTATTTGCAAAAGGGGACCGTACTACTGTAGCAGTTAGCGATAAGGAAAAATATTCTATCTTTAAACGTTCCTATAAAGGACAGGATATCATCATAGGTTTGAATATTTCATCTGAAGAAAAACAGGTAAATATTACTTTGAAGGATTTTGCCGGAAGTACAATAACAGATATTTATAATAACGTATCTTATAAAGTAGCAAGTAACGGAAAAGTAGCTATAAAGATTCCTAGTGCTGCCAATGGAGGAACTGTAGCACTTGTTTCAGATTCTCAGAAAAAGGTGAAAGAAGCTACCATTGATGCATTACAAAATGCAAAGAAAAATAATACTTCATTAATATTAAATGCACAGGATTCGTCAGGAAATGCAAACGCAATCTGGACATTTAGTGAGGCAAACCTTAAAAAAGCATCAAGTGATGATTTGAAGGATGTTAAAATAACATGTACAGTAGAAGATGGAACAAATCATACAAAAGTAAAAGATATATTAAAGAAAGACAGTAAGAATTCTAAGGCAGCAGTAATTACATTTACGCATACTGGAACACTTCCTGTAAATGCCAAGGTAAAAGTGAATTTAGCAAATCAAAGCAGTCTTTCTTATGGAAGCAGGATATATGTATATAGACTAAATGGAACGAAATTGCAAGAGGTGGTTGTTAGTACCGCACAGATTTCTGAAGATGGATATGTTACATTATACTTAGCACAAGGTGGTACTTATGTATTACTTCCAAAGAAACCATCAAGTAGTGTAATTACCAAATTTACATATATGTTAAAAGTTAAGGTTGGAGAGACAACCCTAAAGAAAGGGGAAAAAACCATAGTTAAAGTTACTGTACCTACGGCAATTATGAAGAAATTAGCTAGCTTATCAGCTACTAATATGAAGAAGGTACAAACTGCACAGCTAGGTGTAAAAGTAACCTATAAATCATCCAATAAAAATGTTGCTACCGTTAATTCCTCTGGAAAGATTACAGCCAAGAAGAAGGGAAAGGCAACAATTACTGTAACATTTAAATTCAGCAATGGAACAAAACATGTGGTAAAGAAAAAAATTACAGTAAAATAAAAAAATGCGTTGGAGTAATCCAACGCGTTTTTTACTTTATAGGATTAGGGTGTCAAAAGCTTGTATTTTTTTTAGCACTTGTCAAATTGCACAATTTAAGGCTACGATTTGTAGACGGTCTCCGTGTCAGCCAAGCACCACAGACACGTCGATTTCGCCCATTTTGCTCCGTCGCCTATTAGCAAATGTTTCCGCAAACTCGCTACGCTCAAACAGTGCTCCAACATTTGCGCTTACTCACAAAATTGGGCAAAAATCTC
>JAFQAU010000023.1 GCA_017399885.1 Lachnospiraceae bacterium | reverse complement strand
ATATGGTTGTTGGCTTCGTATAGTTTTGTCATTATTTTTCTCTAATCGTAGGATTTGTTATATAAATTGGAGTTTCTCACTCCGCTAAACTAAAAGTTTCAAGTAATTATCGCTTTGCATTCTTTAAAAGTAATATCCCTTTTATTACCAATAACAAGAATGCCACAGCCACTGCATATGCTTCTCGTGTCACCGCTAAAAATAACACTAGAGCAATACCCAGTATCATTGATATTCCAGTCATGGCTTGGTTATATTTTTCACTTCTAAATTTTGCAAACAGCAATTTTATAATTCCTAATATAACAAGTGACACATACATAATCCAAAATAACAAATAATTCAATTCTGTCGTCTGAGTGTATGCCCAAAGGTTTACTGAATATATATATCCATTCACCATATTAGGATAAAGAGGCAAAGCTATCAGCATAAAAGAGCATACATCTATCATTCCAAATAATATGTCGCACATATTTTGCAAGTTTGCTTTATTTTCTTTTTCTGCAATAGAAAGCAATCTGTCACTTGATAACAACTCGTCAATTGTAACCGAAAAATAGCTTGATATTTCCTTCAATGAATCAATACTTGGATATCCTCTTCCAGATTCCCATTTGGATATAGCCGTTCTGGATACATATAACGCTTCTGCTAATTCTTCTTGCGTAAGTCCTCTGCCTTTCCTCAATTCCTGTAATTTTTCATGAAATTCCATTGCAGAACCTCCTTAACTTTTTTCTTTATAACACAACAAAATACTCGCTTTGTAGATACAAAACAATCCCAAACTGAGCATAATAGAACCAACAATATCCGTCAACCAATGTACACCAGAAATCAATCTGCCTAATACCATAAAAGCAGAAAAGCAAATAACAAAAAATTTTATAATCCCTTTAAATATTACACTTTCTGACCTACGATTTACTTGATCGATAAGCGTGGGCATTACACAAAGTACAAGAAGCGTGGTTGATGATGGATAGGAAGCCTCTAACAATCCTTCAATAAGTATTGGTCTGTAATTGATAGGTATCATCTCAAAAATAAGATAACCCAATATCACTATAACGTAATATATCCCTAAGAAAATAATGTCGTAGTCCACTTTAAGGAGGCTTCTTCTTTTAAGCAATTGAACAAATCCAATCCCACCAAATATCATACAAATAAAAAAAGGAACAAGCCCCAGCCAATCTGTGATATGATAGATTTCCATATGCACACCTGTTAATTTATGAAACCAACAGTTAATCGTTGCAAACCCTATATTCGTTCCATTTACTCCAAGTGGCTGCACATCTACCTTTTGTATCAATAATGTCCAGATAATGAATGCTCCAATAAATATGCTCCCTAAAAATAATAATCTTTTTCCCTTTTTCTTCATTGTTGTTTGTCCTTTCTCTTTTTAGTTCGACCAATAGGCTGATTTAAAAGTAGCAAAAGACATCAGACACATAAAGAAACGCAGTGTCACATGGGTGATACGAATCGTATCACCCATGAAAACACTGCTTCTTACTCGTTTACCTAGAAAAGTTGTCCTGGAAGTTTTAATTTTTCTTTATATGAGAATCCCTTATCAAATGCTTCCGCTTCTTCTTCATTCACAAAATATCCTTGTGGCGGAGTGTACTCACCCGTCACACCACTTAAATATCCCGGACGATACACATTCTTTCAATTTCACTTTTTCCTCTCAAGATGTCATTACAACTTTATTAAGATGTTCCGATAACACACGTATCTGCTCTACAATTTCTGCAAGCTTTTCCGTACCGGCTGTATTTTCCTGTGTAGAAGCAGTTACAAGCTCTACTGCACTGCAGTTTTGCTGAGTATTATCGTTGATTTGTTTCATATTTTCTGCAACTTCATCACTGCTGGTTTTTATCTCCCCGGCAACCGCATCAATCAAATGAATTTGCTTTTCCAATTCTTCATTTGAAACCGTAATAAGTGTGGCCGATTCATTGGCTTTTCGAATACTTTCCATACCATTTTCTGTAAATATTACATTTTCACCCATAGCATTAACTGCTTCTTCTGTATTATAGACTACTTGATGGACAATCTTGCCGATACCCTCTACAGCTGTTCT
>JAFQAU010000188.1 GCA_017399885.1 Lachnospiraceae bacterium | reverse complement strand
GGGAAAGCATAAGTGCGCTTTACCAGTGTGGATAACTTGGAAAGGATTGAGGAAAAATGTGAAAATAATCCACATCCTCAAAAAGGCAGGCTATAAAATAGGTTTACCTTTTGGAACTGACCATCCACGATTTTTCTTGTATAGTGGCAGGCAATGCCCTATAATATATTATAAGATAGGAAGGGGCTGTTGCGACAGCCCCTGTTTTTTTGCCTTATAGGAAAATGCGTCCTATAAAGCAAAAACGTTCCGCGGGATGTGCACACACATATTTTACTTAACGAGATACGAGTTTTAGTAAAATAGCGTACAGAGTAGATGCGTAGGGAGCATTGTAGCAAAAGGCATGCAACACACATCTGGCACGCAAAGTGGAGCATGTCCCTCATGAATGAGGGATTTAGGGAATTGAAGTGGACTTGTCCACTTTGTTCCTAAAATTTTCAAAGGATATAAAAAGGATACATCCGGAGCGTATGATTAGGACAAGGAGGAAGAAAGCATGTATCAATTATTGTTAGTAGAGGACGATCCGCAGATACGGGAGGTAATTTTGGATTATTTTAGTGAAAAGGGAAAAGGCGTTGTAGAGTTACATATGGCAAAGGACGGTTTGGAAGGATTGCATTTTGTGCAACGACAGGAATTTGATTTAGCCATGTTAGATATTATGATGCCGGGAATGGACGGTTTTTCTTTGTGCAAAGAGATAAGAAGAAAAAGCATTGTACCAATCATTTTCCTCACCGCAAGAAATCAGGAGGAAGATTTGCTCTATGGTTATCAGATCGGTTGCGATGACTATATGGTAAAACCGTTTTCCATTGCGGCACTGTATGCAAAGGTGGAGGCACTGCTAAAACGCGCCAAAGGATTAGTGGGAGAGCAGATTTTTCAGGCAGGAAATATTCGGCTTAATCCGATAACTTACGAGGTGACTGCAGAAGAAAAAGAAATTTCATTAGCGCCTAAAGAATATGCTCTTTTAAAGTTTTTCATGGAACATAAGGGGCAGGTGTTATCCCGAAATATGCTGTTAGACCATGTATGGGGATTTTCCTATATGGGCAATGACCGGGTGGTTGATAATCATGTGAAGAAACTCCGAAAAGCACTGGGAAGTAGCGGAAGTTTGATTAAAACCGTTATTACCCAGGGATATCGAATGGAGGAGAAGTAGAT
Organism: Lachnospiraceae bacterium; assembly: GCA_017399885.1. Classification (GTDB taxonomy): domain Bacteria; phylum Bacillota; class Clostridia; order Lachnospirales; family Lachnospiraceae; genus CAG-411. The sequence goes on along the minus strand of JAFQAU010000188.1, from coordinate 2,552 downwards.
GAAAAACTTAGAAAATGAAAAAGAATGGAAGAAACAGGGACGGAACAAAAGAAAAGGAGCGAAAAACACAAAGAAAAAGGGTCTATTTTCTTTTTGGATTGGCGTCTGGGTTCCATTATTTGTAATCGTTATGCTTACCATTGGAGGAGGAACCGGAGCAGCCTATTCAAGCGTAGTAGATAACCGGTCAGAAAGGTTTGGAGACTATGTAGAAGAAAATATAATGAGGATAGATTGGGAACATGGTACTGATGAAGTAGGTAAGACTTATCAGGAAGAATTAAAAAAGGGGAAAGAAAATGCGGAGGAGTTTGTAGTTTATGCATTGGAGGCAAGAATAAATTATTTATGGAGAACTGGAGTGTATGGTGTTCTTTATGATGAAAAAGGGAATATCATAACAGCTACAAATAAATCCGTTTATATGGGATATGGAAGCAAAAAGGAGCAAAATGAAGAAGAAGGAGTAGAGCGTACCTGGTATAAGTGTGGGGATAAAGAAATCGTAGAGAAAATCTGTCAGGTAAGAGGAAAGTACAAGCAGAGTGCATTGGATGTTTTTGGAGTAAAGTTTGATGATGTATATATAAAAGGGCGTACGTTTCTTCCGGGGAAAATGGTAATTTTAAAAGATAATATGCCTATAGAGACTGTTTCTTTTTCACTGGAAAATAAGGACCTTTCCGATTATAACCATATGGAGAATATACTAAAAGAAAATAAGGATGGGACGATAGAGGAAGAGTCAAAAAGCAGTGTTTATATGGCAGTTTATGGCTATGAGGATTCAGAATTGGGATATTTCTGGGATGAGGAATATTTGGAATCTTTGAAGAATGTAGAATTTTTAGGGGAAGATGAAACGTATTATTATGGTTATGAGCAACCGTCTTTTAATGAACTAGATGTACAAAGTTATCAAAAGATTACCGTTGGTGAAAAGGACTATTATGTACGTCTTGGAAGAAAGTATCACCCATTTACGCTTATAAAAAAAGAGGTATTTGCAGCCATTGGGATTGGAACTATATTTACAATTCTATTTGCTCTTGCTGTAGCTACAAACTTTCATCGCATTTACAAGAAAGAGCGTATGTTACAGGAACGCCAACGAGATTTTTCAAATGCACTGGCACATGATTTAAAAACACCAATGATGGCAATTTCAGGTTATACAGAAAATTTGGCGGAACAAACTCATCCAGAAAAGCAAGAGTATTATATAAAAGGAATTCAGTCTAACATTTCTTATATGAATGAATTGGTCGGACAGATTTTAGAACTGGCAAAGCTAGACCATGAAATAGAACTTCGAAAAGAGCAAATAAATTTACGAGGTTTAGTGGAAAAGGTAGTGACCATGCATGAGAAAATGGCAGAAGAAAAGCAACTTGAGGTTCAGGTAACCGGAGAGGCAAACATATATGCCGACGGGGGATATATGGAGCGTGTTATGGCCAACTTATTAAAAAATGCATTGGAATTCTCACCGGAACACCAGTCTGTGTTTATTAAATTATCACAAACAAATGTGGAAATCACTAATACTGGTGTGGAAATCTCTAGGGAAAAGTTAGAAGATATGTGGAAACCTTTCGTAAAAGGTGATAAAAGCCGTTCCAGAGAAGCGGGACATGGTTTGGGACTTGCGATTGTAAAAGAAATTTTGGATATGCATGAATTTGGATATGAGATGGCAAGTGAAAATGGATCTGTGACGGTAAAAATATTTATTTAAATAAAAAGTGAGAATGCACAGAGAAAATCATACTGGGAAAATTATACTAGTATGATTTTTCTTTGTAAATTCGCTTTGTTTACTCTACAGGAAAGTTCTCTGTCCTTTTTCTATAGAGCTCTCGACCAGGGATATCATGTTTTTATAAGATTTATACTCGCCATATGTGTCCATATCCGTTAGAGTCAAAATTTGGATATCCTTATCTAATGTTTTCAATCCAAGATAAGATGCTAATGCTTTACTTCTTTCAGTTTCATATGCAATGCATCCTGGTTGATTATGTTTTTTTTGCAATTAAATAACACATATCTTATTCATCTCCTCTCTAAACTGGTCTTCTGATTGAATTAATCCTAGTTCATACATTTTTCGAAGTTTTACACCTATTGATAAGTTTAAAGTATATTTGTACAAATATACATGTAACCATTCGTTAAATTGTTTATCATAAACTGTAACAAATTGAATTTCTATAGGATAATGAAAATGGTCCAATTGATAATAAACATGTATTGCTCTATATCCATCATCTTTTGCCTTTCCATTTCTCATATCAGCATCTTTTGTGCATTTAGGTAACTTAATTTCATCAAATACAGAATAATTATCAATAACTATTCTTATTCCTAAAAGTTCCCCCCATGTTATGACTCTTAACTTCCATGTATCATTTTTACTTTATCATACTCTATATACAATGCAGAACGTAACTCTTCATTTTCCGGCTTCATTACTGCTTCTGCATCTGCTTCTCTGCCACTTTCTTTTAACCAGTTGTATAAAATAATAATATTAAGTTCTCCTTCTTTCT
>JAFQAU010000187.1 GCA_017399885.1 Lachnospiraceae bacterium | reverse complement strand
TCCGGTTTCTCTGTCTCTTCCGGTTTCTCTGTCTCTTCCGGTTTCTCTGTCTCTTCCGGTTTCTCTGTCTCTTCCGGTTTCTCTGTCTCTTCCGGTTTCTCTGTCTCTTCCGGTTTCTCTGTCTCTTCCGGTTTCTTTGTCTCCTCTAGTTCTTCTTTTTCCTTTACTACAATACTGCTTCCCGAGGATATGATTAGGTTTTCTTTGGAAAATGCTGTAATTTTTGTGCTACCTTTTCCCGTACCTGTTACAATACCATCCAATGTTACAGATGCAATTGTGCTATCTTGCGTTGTCCAATACACATCCTTGTTAAAAGCATTCTTTGGGGAAATTTTTGCCACAAAATTTGCATTTTCTCCAATTGCAATACTATTTCTATCCCCCTGCACTCCTATTTCTTTCACTTTTGTAATTACATTTGTGCCAATAACATAATTCATATCTACATAACCATCGATCCCAGAAACAATCCCTTTTGATGTATATTGCCACATACTATATGCTTTTTTATAACCACATGCAGACGCATATCTTGCAACCCATCTTTCCCATTGATCGAATACAGGGTCTGTTAAATACTTGTTAAACCACGAATAACTGGCATAGATTCCAGCCTGGTAACCAGCTTCTTCTATTGTTGTAGTAAACGCAGTTGCAACCTCTCCCAATTTCTCTGCTCCTAGTGTAGCCTGCGTACTATGTTCCATATCGTAATAAATGGGATACTGCAGATTGTATTCCCCCACTAAACGCAATACATGCTTTGCTTCACCAATTGCCATAGCTGGCGTAGTTGCATAAGAAAATATGTATACGCCAAAAGGGATCCCCTTTTCAGTACAAGCATCTGCATTTTTCTTCCAATATGGATCATCCTGAGATACAAAATCCTGACCATATCCACATCGTATAATGGCAAAATCTATTCCATCCTCTTTTACCGATTCCCAATCAATCTCCCCTTGATATTTACTTACATCAATGCCAACCAAACGAATATCTTCTTCACTATCTGCTTTTACACATTTCATACTATAAATCCCTAAATTTCCAAGTATAATACTTAATAACAACATTAAGCTTATAATTCTTCTCTTCTTCATAACTCTCCTCCTCAGTTACCAAAATATTTTATTAAATCCATAAGTAACAATTAAAGCAAGGTCTACTATGCCAGTTACTTAAGGGCTAAGAAATGATGCTTGATGTTATATAGTGTAGAAACAAAAAGATTGTTATATCACAAAATAGCATACAAGATATTGTATTCAAATTCCTTTCTACACCATATCTTATTATCCTTTTGCAATACAACAACCTTTTTTATTTCTCTAGAACAAACCAATAATGCTTCCTTTGTCATTCACATCTACACGTTCTGCTGCCGGTTTCTTTGGCAAACCTGGCATAGTCATTACTGTACCTGTAATAGCAACGACAAATCCAGCTCCTGCAGATACATAAACCTCACGAATATTGATTGTAAAATCTTTTGGTCTTCCCAAAAGGGTAGCATCATCGGAAAGCGAGTATTGATTCTTTGCCATACAAACAGGCATATTGCCAAAACCTAATTCTTCAATTTTGGAAATAGCTTTTTGTGCTGCAACATCATAAGTTACGTTACTTGCACCATAGATTTCTTTTGCCACATTCTCAATCTTTTCTTTTATCGATAGACTATCCTCATAAAGTGGTTTAAATTTACTCTCTTTGGTCTCTATAGTATGAATAACCTTTTCTGCCAATGCAATTCCGCCTTCTCCACCTTTTTCCCATACCTTAGCTAAGGCGAACTCACAACCTTTTTCTTCACAGAAATTCTTTACATACTCTAATTCTGCCTCTGTATCAGTAACAAACTGATTCAATGTTACTACACATGGCACACCAAATTTTTGTACATTTTCGATATGCTTCTCTAGGTTTACGATTCCGGCCTTTAACGCTTCAACATTCTCCTGATTCAATGAATCCTTTGGAATTCCACCGTTATATTTTAATGCACGAACCGTAGCAACTAAAACCACTGCATCTGGTTTTAATCCTGCCTTTCTACATTTAATATCAAAAAACTTCTCTGCTCCCAAGTCAGCTCCAAATCCTGCTTCTGTAATAACATAATCCGCTAATTTTAACGCAGTCTTTGTGGCACGTACACTATTACAACCATGTGCAATGTTAGCAAAAGGTCCACCATGAACAATAGCAGGTGTATTTTCAATTGTCTGAATTAAATTTGGCTTTATTGCGTCTTTTAATAAAGCAGCCATTGCCCCAACCGCATTTAACTGTCCCGCTGTAACTGGCTCTCCATCGTAGTTATAAGCCACTATAATCTTGCTTAATCTGTCTTTTAAATCTTTCATATTTTCCGCAAGACATAAAATAGCCATAATTTCAGAAGCAACAGTAATTATAAAATGATCTTCCCTTACTACTCCATCTGCCTTTCTTCCTAATCCAACTACAATATTTCTCAACACTCTATCATTCATGTCAACGCAGCGTTTCCATACAATCTGATTGGTATCAATATTTAATTGGTTCCCCTGTTGAATATGATTGTCCATCATTGCTGCCAACAAATTATTTGCTGAAGTGATCGCATGAAAGTCCCCTGTGAAATGTAAATTTAACTCATCCATAGGAACTACCTGTGAATATCCACCACCTGCAGCCCCTCCCTTTATTCCAAAACATGGTCCTAGAGATGGTTCTCTTAATGCAATTACAGACTTTTTATTTAGTTTACCAAATGCCTGTCCCAAACCAACTGTTATAGTAGTCTTCCCTTCTCCTGCTGGAGTTGGATTAATTGCTGTAACTAATATTAGTTTTCCGTCTTCTCGTTCTTTTACCTTTTCCCATAATTCATCTGTTAATTTTGCTTTATTTTTACCATAAAATTCAAGTTCTTCCTCGGTTATATCTAATTTTTTCGCCACATCTTTAATTGGCAATAATTTCGCTTCCTGTGCAATCTCAATATCAGTTTTCACTAAACATACCTCCGTATTGTTTTTCTGGTTATTAGATTTTCATTTTTCTTTTGAACATCCAAGTTACACATATTGCTAATCTCTTCTGCATAAACATAACTTTTATCCTAAAAATGACTATCTTTAGTGTAGGTACACTAACAGTCTCATTATAGCAAATAATGACGATGGTGTCTACTACACATCATTTAACTAGAAGTCAATTTATAACAGTTTAGGCATGGTAAATCACCCTGCACGAATGACTACACGAATCTGCCTAATACAGCAATTCCTATAATTTCTAAATTATTTATATAATACTGTTCTTATCGCTTGCCTTTCTTCTTCATTGGCAGAATTTTTAATTAATAAATCAAATAATGCAACATCTTCTTCTACAATGTGTTTCATAAGCATTCTTCTAAATTCTTCTGCTGACAAGCCTAACTGTCTCTGGCACTTATCAACAACAGAAGACTTTGTAATTTGTAATTCTTCCGAAACTTCTATAGCAGCCTGATTTACTGCACGCGAATAATCATAAATTGGCTTGGGCATCTCCAAGACTTTCTCAATTACCTTCAAAATCTGATTCATTTTAGAACTGACACCTGATTGACTACGGGGTCTTGAACTAACTACTCTGCTTTCTTCTTCACAATCACATGACTGCCATGCATTTTTCCCGTTAACACTATAACCACTTACAAATCCTGCTGCTCCCGATAAACTCTTAAAATACTTATCACATGCAAGTTCATATTCAACACCGTTATCTTCCAATTCACCAGCCTCTAAAGCTTGCTGACGTTTCTTTCTTGCAGCATCCGAACATGACATAGCTGTATTTTTACTAATCTTTGAACCTGCCAATACAACTATGCCACCTAAACTGTCGATTTTTCCTTTTGCCCCGTTATAATACAATATATCATCAACGCGAGATTTTTTTACAGTAATTTCGACTACTTCTTTCTTGGCTTCTTTTTTTGGTATAGCTTCCTTCTTTACCAAAGATGTTTGAATTCTTCCTTCCTCAATCTCATCTGTACTTACGCACTCATCTTCTTCCTGCTTAACATTTTCTATTTTAGGTATATCTTCCTTTTTTTCGCAAGAACCAATAAGTGTATCATCAAAAACATTTTTATCTATTTTCTCTATGGCAACTTTTAAATTTTCAAAAAAATCTTCATTTACATTTTTTTTATAATGTCTAAGATGCGTTTTACACGATAATATGCTATTCATTACTACAGACATTTTTTCAAGAGTTATTTTTTGTTTTGCATTTTTGAGAACTTTCAGTTTACTTTTAATTCCACTGTATTCTTTTGCTCTTTGTCCTTCCATAGCATCATCTAAAATTTCAATATAATCTGCCCATTCTTTAATCATTGCACAATGTGCCGATTTACTGCAAGCATCAGTGATAAGACTACTATCATCTATCACGATAGGAATAATGGGTAATATTTGATCATCGTGCATGGCATCACATTCTTGTGAACTACTTGTTAATAATTCCATAAGACACGCATAACTAGCCATATATTTTTTGCTCACAAAAGACAATACTGCACTACATTTTCCTGTACAGATAGCATCTTTCATATTCTCAACCCAAGAATCATTATCTTTGTCAAAATTCTTATCATAATAAACTCTTAATCCATATTTATTTATCATTTGCCGCACTACATTATCTAACACAATTTCCCAATCATCACTTTTATAACTTATAAAAACATAATTTTCATTGTCTCTAGGTTCAAATGTTTTTAAATCTCTCGTTCTAGTCATTCGATTTTCTTTTTCAATTTCTGTCAATCCCATATCATTTACCACCTTTTTCACTTTCTTCATTCTCAGTTACTCATTCCCTAATCATTATACTACATCCATGTATTTTTTGCACTGACTTTCTACATATCACCACTTTTTTCATCATTTCATCCAATCAAATAAATGTCAATATTGCATCCTAGAAATACTAATCAATGTTGCTTTTAAAGATTCTACTTATTTTTTTATCCATGATGCGTATCAGGTTGTATGCATATAGCTAAATAAAATGAAACAACCTGCTATCTCAAGACAACAGATTGTTTCGCTTTATTCTATAAACTTCTTTTCCTATGTCTGCTACGTTACTCAATGTTCCAACATATTCTCTATAAAAATACCATAGCCTCTCGTCGGGTCATTGACCAGCACATGTGTTACCGCACCTATCAGCTTGCCATCCTGAATAATCGGACTACCACTCATCCCTTGCACAATGCCATTTGTTTTTTGTAACAATTTAGGGTCTACTATAGAAATTAACATTCCCTTACTTTCGCTTCTGCTATTTACATCTATTTTTTCTATTTTTATATCATAAGCTTTTACTTCTCCATCAATTTCACAAAGAATGGATGCCTCTCCTTTTTTTATTTCCTGTTTTAACGCAATTGGCAATGCTTGTTGATTTGGCACTACAAGATACTCTCCAATTATTCCATGCGAGGTATTCTTAGTTATTGTCCCTAATTTATGTGCTTCTGTTTTTTTTATATATCCTGTTATTTCTCCCGGATTTCCCTTCTCGCCTTTTACAATTTTATATACTCCTGCGTCATATATGTTTCCGCTTGAAATTTCCATCAGTATTCCAGTATCCACATCATTAATACCGTGCCCCAAAGCCCCAAATATACCATTTTCTGAAATATATGTTAAAGTTCCTAATCCTTGGGTATCATCTCTCACCCATATTCCTAGTTTATAGTCTCCGTCTACATTTTCTATTGCCTTTATTACGACTTCAATCTCTTCTTTTTTACGTTCTAATGTAAGATATACTTTTTCTTGTGTTATTTTTCTTAATTCCCTTATTAATTCTTCTTTGCTATCGATAGCCACTCCGTTAATTTTTCGTATATAGTCTCCTGTTGCCACTATATGATTAGCTGGTTCATACTCTTGCCCGTCTTTACCAGTTATGGAACCGATTCCTAACACAAGTATTCCACTTGTATTTATTTCAATTCCAATTGTCTGTCCACTAGGAATTATTTCTTGCTTTTCTATTACATTTACATTCACATCTTGTATAGGCAAAATGCCAAATAGCTTTAAACACATGGTATAAGAACCTTTTTTCTGGGAATACAGAGAAAAAGGCTCTTCCATGCTAAAGACTATGTTTTCTTTTATCTTTTGTGAACGATTGCTCGTAACCTCTACACTATCCATTCCTATATTTGCTTCTATAGGTAATGAAAAATCGAATTGGTCTTCTCTATTTTTGAATAAATATATTTCATCTGGTAGCTTTCGTTGTAAATAATAATAGGATACCCCAAAAATCATTATTATATCTAAAATTAGCATAGCAATTAAAAATTTTCGATACTTTCTTCTTTGCTGTTCCAAAATTCTCCACACTCCAATACCTATATTATGGTAACTAGTATGGTTTTATTTTTCTATTTTATACTATCTAAGCTTTATTCCATTTGCCAAAGATTTCATCTCTCTTGCACTCTCTAAAATTGTGTCTGTTATCTTTGCGCCTCCCAAAATTCTAGCCAATTCATGAATAGACCCATCTTCACTTAATTCATGTATTTTCGTGGATGTAATTCCCTTTTTTGTATCTTTTTCAATAACAAAATGCGTATCTGCCATGGCTGCAATCTGTGACAAGTGAGTTATACAAATAACTTGATGTTGATTTGCTATTACTGCCATTTTTTCAGAAACTTTTTGCGCTGTTCTTCCACTAATTCCTACATCAATTTCATCAAAGATTAATGTTTCTATTGCATCTTGCCCAGCAAGCACAGACTTAATTGCTAACATTATTCTTGACAACTCTCCACCTGAAGCAACCTTTGAAAGAGGGCGGACTTTTTCTCCTGGATTGGTCGATATTAAAAATTCCACCTCGTCAAATCCCTTTTCTGTAAATCTTTCCACATTCTGTACTTTTATCTCAAACTTTACGTCAAGAAAATTCAAATCTACAAGTGCCTCTTTTATTTTTTCTGCCAATAAAACTGCATTCTCTTTCCTTCTCTTTGATATTTTCTTTGCTAAAGATGTATACGCCTTTTCTTTGCGTTCCATTCGTTCTCTCAATTTTTCTAAATATATATCATAATCTTGATACTCCTCTATTTTTCTTAAAATTTGCTCATAATATTCTAATATATCTTCTACCTTTTCGCCGTATTTTGCCTTTAATCCATGATATATATTCAGTCTTTGTTCTATTTCACTAAAGCTTTCTATATTAAAGTCCAATTCCGATCCATATTCATTTATCTGATAATTAAAATCACTTAACAACTCTTCTATATTTTGCAATTGATCTAAATATTCATTTAATTGCTGGTCATAGTCTGCTATTTTTGTTAAGTGTTTGGCAGCTCTTCCAATTTCATTAATAACGGAAGATACACCTCCAGCTGTTATTTGATATATATTTCCCACGTTCTCTGCTATAAGCTGGGCATTAGATAATTTTTTATATTGGTAGTCTAATTCTTCATCTTCTCCTATTTTTAACTTCGCCTGCTCAATCTCCTTCTTTTCATACTCCATAAATGATAATTCCCGAAGACGTTCTTCTTCTGCAATATTCTTTTCCTTATATTCCTGAATTACTTTCTTAAGGTCCTCATATAAATTCTGTAATTCTTCAAGGTCTTCTTTATTATCCTGTTTTCCAAATCTATCCAGAATTTCCAAATGATTATGCTTATGTAACAATGATTGGTGTTCATGTTGTCCATGTAAATCAATTAACACCTGCGCTAACTCTCTTACTATACTTAAAGTAACAGTTTCTCCATTTACTTTACATACACTTCGACTCTTCATAATCTTTCTAGATAGAATAATCTGATTGTCTTCTAATGGTAACTCAAGCTCTTTCATCTTTTGAATAACTAAATCTGAATTCACATGAAAAATCAACTCAACTAATCCATACTCCTTCCCCTCACGCACAATATCTGATGGCACCTTTCCCCCTAATGCCATATTTATAGAACCTATAATAATTGACTTTCCTGCTCCGGTTTCACCTGTTAAAATATTTAAATGTTCTCTAAAATCCACTTCTATCTCATCTATAATTGCTAAATTTTTTACATGAAGATTTACTAACATATATATACCTCCGTTTCATTCAACAAACATCTGTTCGTTTTTATCCTAACACATTTTTTTTTACTTTGCAACATTTTTCGAATATTTGTTCTATTCAAAATATTGCATACAAAATGGAGAAATGAGGAGTAGTGGTAATATATAACCATAGATAACAATAGAACAAAGTGGACAAGTCCACATCAACTCCCTAAATCCCTCATTCATGAGGGACTTGCTCCACTTTGTGTGCCAGATGCGTGTTGCATGCCTTTTGCAACAATATTCCTTACGCATCTGTG
>JAFQAU010000186.1 GCA_017399885.1 Lachnospiraceae bacterium | reverse complement strand
TTGTATGCATTATGTGTGTTATTATCACTATTTCAAGGTGCCCAGTAACATAAAACTTCCTATAAAGAAAAAAAGACCCTTCCTCACCATAGAAGCGTCCTTTTCCTTATCCCTTTTCATTTATAATCCCCTGTCCCTCTATTTGCTCCATGTAACGTTCATATTCTGAGAGAAATACCTTCCTTTTCCATTTATTTATGAACCTCCTTTTCATTTGTTTTAGTTTACGGTAAAACTTAAGTTCTTCTTCCCCTCCCAACTCTTCTTTATAGCTTTCCAACAATCTCTCCACTAATATGTTGGCACCAATACAAACTTTTCCATTTAATTTGTCTACATTTGATAATATCCAATTTTCTTGGAATTGCGGCGCAATTGCAACTAAAATTATATCCGGACAGGTAACATTTATATCATTTAATAAAACTTCATCATCCATATGTTGCGTACCAACAAATACCCCTGTAATCTTTAGCTCAACATAACTTTCTTTACAATATTGTTTGAACATCTCAATCTTTTTGTAATCATCACCAATGATATAAATACTTCTTCCTCTTTCCTGAAAACCCTGTAGCATGCTTTTTAAAAATTTTTCTTCAAATTGAAGGTGATGTTTTTCACAAAATAAAATACTCTTTCTTCCTAATATGTCTTCTTCCCCTGGCAACAGCAGATTAAATTCTTGTATTTTATCTCTATAATTCTCTGACATCATTGCCTGTTCTAAAATTGCCTTCGATAAAAAAAGCACTGATTTCATCTGTTCCTGCTGACAAATTTCTTCTATCCTATCATCCCAGGACTCTATTGCAAGAAGCTCTACCATATATTTCAATACCTTTATCTTCTCACTCATATTCCTCACTCTTTCTTAAAATTCTATGTACGGTAAACTTCCCTCTCTATGTAACACCAAGAGAACCTTCAAATTAGTAAACGTTTAGCCACCCAGCTAAATTATTGCTGGATTATACAGGTTATCCAGCAAATATGTAAAATACAACATCACTTCCAGGCCTAATATCATACTTGATTATCTGTACAGTCATTTTAACATAATTATAAATAATAGGTATTACGTTTCCTTTAAAACTCTGTTTCTATAATTTAAAAATTTTCCACCAAGGAAAAAAGCGTACAAGCACGCACCGCGACATTACACTTTCCCAATGTGCTTGCACGCTTTGCCGCACCGAATTTGGTACGCAGTACATCTTCCAAACAAATTCGTGCGCATCCTCGCAGAGCGTTTTTTTTTATAGGACGAACTTTCCTATAAAGATTAGGGTGTCAAAAGCACATAACCTAAATTGCACTTGTCAAATTGCACAACAATAAGATAACAATTTGCAGATGGTGTCCGTGCCAGACAAACACAAGCTTTTGACACCCTAATCCTATAAAACAAAAAAGAGAACAAGCCCACTGGTGAACTTGTTCTCTTTTTTAACTTGGTCCTGCATCACTTCCTAAAACAATCCGAATATCTATGTCTTTTCTTAATTCTCCTACCTCTATTTCTGCTTCAGGGAAATACGCTAATAAATCATTTCCGTATCCTGCCTTTCTCACTATGATCTTGGTATTTTCCAGAGTGCCATCTGTGTAATTTCCTATATTTACCACATTTAAGCCTTTTTCCATAAGCTTTGTCTGATAAGAGGATGCCAGTCCTTCTATTTTGGTACTATTAAAAATTTCTATTACCAATCCTACAGAGGTTTCCTTTATCTCTTCTGTTTCTTTTAAGGATTCTAAGCTTTCCTCCGTATAAGCACTATTTTTTAATAGTTTATTTATTAAAGAGTTTGTCTCTTCTACCATTATGTGAAATACCTTATCCTCTGTCTCCCCACTTGCAAGATAGAAGGCTACCTGTTTTGCTCCTCCCATTTGATAGGCGGCAGTATATTTATATTTATCTGTTACCAAGAGATTGGATTGCACTTTCTCGTAGTACTTATCCCAAAATTCTTCAAAATCCTGCACAGTAGTTAAAGCTTTCATCTGTTCGTAGTACGAGTCTGTCCAAATCTGGGTACCACTTCCCTTTTCAGATTGAAACATCTCCTTGTACACATTATTAGGAATTACTGTATAATAGCTAAAGGACATATCCAACAAATCCTCTAGCAACAAAGTAGCACATTGATATAAATTTTCGTTCTGAAAATACTTATGAATCCTTTTTAATCGAATAATCTGCGGAATCTCTCCATTTGCAGTTGCCAGCTTTTTATATAATTCATAGGAACTGGTAAATTCTGTATTGTTTGGTATGGTTATATAATCTAAATTTCCCGTATTGCTGTTAAAAATCTCTATCAAAATATGCTTAATCTTCTGCGTATCTTCGTCCACTGCCAAAATCAAATTTTTTGAAACGGTTTCCGCTTTTCCATCTGGTTCTATTTCCGTTATATATTCGCTTAATTTGCTGTCAACCGGTATATTACCTTTACTTTCGTAATAATTTTTGGAAATACTATAGCTTATAAAGCCTACCAGCAAACACACACAAACACATAGGCAGGATTTCACAAAAGCAATGATAAAGATTTTCCCTATATTTTTTTTCTTCATAAAATCTAAAACTCCTATTTTACTCATTACAGGATTGGAATGTAAAAAGCACCTTTGATTTTTTACATCTCAATCATTATAGAATTAAAAATACAACCATAATACTTTACCAAATTTTTATGAATATCACAAGCCTTAATCCTATATTATCAATTGTAGCCATAACAGTTCGTTACTGTTCACCCGCAAGCTTGACACCTGCGATCAAACTATACGCCAGTTCTTAAAATGTGCAGAATTTCAGTAAATACGCTTCTCTATTCTATAATCAATTCCCTTACCTGCACTTTCTTTATTCTGCGTGATGTAAAATACGCAAATACAAAGAAAAAAGATAGCACAAGTGTGCTATCTCTTCTGATTTATGGGTGCAATCCCTTCTTTTCGTACATTATGCTCCTGATTTTGGTTTTCTGGTTTTGTTTTTTGTGTAATGGAATTAAATTTTTGATTGCTCTCCATGGCATTCTGTTTTTGTTGTTCCTTTTTATCATAATTTTGTTTCATATATGTGATCACCCCAACATAAGTATGTCCCATATTTCCCTATCATAATCAAACCAATTATAAGAGTTTAGCCCACAATGTCATTTCGTGAATTTCGTAATCAGATATTAGGCTTGCGCTGTAAGTGCGTCTACGATCTGCCTCTTATATTCTGCATATTCTTTTGAAAATTCAAATTCTTCCTTTCTTGGCTTTTCCTGCTCTATGCATATCTCTCCTTTTATTATCCCCGGCTTTCCCCCTAACACATATATTCTATCAGACAAATGTATTGCTTCATGAATATCGTGTGTAATAAATAATGTACCCATTTCAATTTGATCCATCATATTCAAGTACCATTTATGCATAGAAGATTTTGTTAATGTGTCAAGTGCGCTAAAGGGTTCGTCTAAAAGCGCCACCCCATTAGATGAAACATATGTGCGAAGAAATGCTGCCCTTTGTCTCATTCCTCCGGACAATTGGCTTGGATATTTATATTCACATCCTTCTAATCCAAATTGCCGAAACAATAGTTCTACCTTCTTTCTAGCTTCTTTCTTCTTCATGCCTTTTATGACACATGGCATTGACACATTATCAATTATTTTTTTATGGGGAAGCAGTAAATCCTTTTGTTGCATATAGCTTATTTTTCCTGACTTTCCTGTGATATCTTCTCCATTGAGCATTACCCTTCCTTCATCTGGTTCAAAAAGTCCTGAGAGTATATGAAATAACGTAGTCTTTCCTACACCACTGACTCCAAGAAGAGAAACAATTTCCCCTTTTTTTAAATGCATATTTATATTATGAATTACTTTCACACCATCATATGCTTTGGTAATATTTTCAGCCTTTAATACTATCATCTGCTTGCTCCTAATCTACCAAAAATTCATTGGTAAATCCCACACCTGTTAAATTCTTCGTAGTAAGACCATTGTCATACAGCCATGTGTAGAATCCATTCCATCTTTCCTCATCAATCATTCCAAATGATTTTGCATCATCTACATATTGCTTTGACACCCATTCCTGACTCTTGTATACCAATTCCTCATTTGCCCTTAACGCACCGGTACTATCTCCATCCAACAACATTTTTGCTGCCTCTTTTGGATTTTCCACCGCATATTCATAACCTTTTTTCGTTGCTTCCATAAAAGCTTTTGCAATTTCTGGATTTTCATCTAAAAATGTATTATTTCCAATGATAATAGGTGTATAGTAATCTAATGCCTTATCCATATCTTTAAAATACCAATAATCGCACTCTACTCCTTCTAATTGAGCATTTATCCCTGACCATCCATAAAATACCCAAACTGCATCTGTTTGTTTTTCTCGCAATGCTAATGGTTCGTTTGTAATGGCATTAGGAATCAAGGTAACCTTGCTAAAATCTCCACCATCATTTTTTATGGCATACTCCATCATCGCAAGCTCGACTGGAGAATCCCAGGTTGCATAGGTTTTTCCTTCTAACCCTTTTGGGGAATCCATTCCTTCTCCTGCTCTAGACATAATACCAGAAGTATTATGTTGTAATATGGCACCCACAGCTGTTACTCCAAGGGGTTCCTCCCTATCAAAGACTGCTGCAATGGTATCCTGCGCATCAATGGCAAACTGTGCCTTGCCTGATGCACAACACTGTGTTGCACCATTTTCAGGCGGCTGTACAATGGATATATCAATTCCTGCTTCTTCATAATATCCCATTGCCTCTGCTACATAAAACCCTGTGTGATTGGTATTGGGAGTCCAATCCAAACAAAGTGTTATTTCATATAGTGCATCTTTATTCTTTGCATTTTCCTTTGTTTTTTCTCCACATCCACCCAAAAAAACACAAATCATTACAAAAGATAATGCAAAGCCCCATATTTTTTTTAATTTATCTATCATTTTTCTCTCCTTTTTTCCATTCTAATCCATGGCATACATATGGTTTTCATCAAATTTACCAGCAACATAAGAAGTAAGCTTATCACTACAATAAAGAGTATTACTGCAAACATTCTGTCAAATGCATATGCTTTCTTTACTCTTGTCATATATACGCCCAAGCCTTCAAACCCACCAAGCCATTCAGAAATTACTGCACCTACCACAGCATATGAGGTTGATACCTTTAACCCTGAAAAAAAATGTGGCAATGCTCCCGGAAGTTTAACATTCACAAAAATACGATACCTGCTGGCTCCCATAGACCGCATTAAATGAATATAATCACAATCTACACTTTTATATCCATCTAAAAGTCCTACTGCTACAGGGAAAAATGTGGTTATTGCCACCAATGTAACCTTTGGCTCCATGCCAAATCCCATCCATAGCACCAATAAGGGTGCTATGGCAATGGTTGGTATGGTCTGTGTAACAATCATAATAGGATAAAATGCCTGATACATTACGTTCCAACGCTCCATAACCGTGGCTATGACAAATGCAAATAAAATCCCAATGAGTAGTCCATAAAAGGCTTCTGTAAGCGTTACCCCTGCATGTTCTAATATCAAATCTAAATCCTCATAAAAAGCAATGGCAACAGCTTTTGGTGATGGTAACATAAAGTCCGGCACTACTTTGGTGATACAAAGAAAATGCCACAATGCCAGCAAAATTCCCATAGAAATAATTGCAGGTAATTTATTGGTGATGCTTTGAAACCTTCTTCTCAATGGTAAGCACCTCTCCCTCCGGTTTATAAGAAATCTTTACATATGTATTCATACTCTTACATCCTGCCTTAGCTGCCACAATTTGACAATTCTTCACAACCTCCATAAGTTGCTCATAATCTCCTTCTATGGAAGTTTCGCATGGTCCTACATAATAGCTTAAACCGGTTGATTTTATATAATCAATTACTGCATCTACAATTTCAATTACTTTGTTTTCATCTTGTACACCTGGTAACACTTGGATTGCAACACTTGCATTCATATATTATTCCTCCAATCAATATTTTAAGTAAAAAAAGAAGCTTCTTTTTGATTTTCCCATTACCCGCATCAAAAAAAAGCCTTCCGCTCATTTTTCACTCCCTACGACGGTATGAACCGTATCAGGTTAAACGGGTCCGGCCACTAAGCCATCTCAGCCGCGTACGCGACTCCCCGGGAAAATTTTATAAAATTTGTACTTTGATAGTGTACAATATTATGAAATAATATTCAAGTAGTTTTTTGAAACAGTTTTCCATTTTTCCATTAATTACAATATACAGGTAGCTTTTGCATTACGATGCAACGCAAAGCTAGTTCTTTAGGGCAAAAAGTGTAAGAACGATTAACGTAGTATGGTTTTGGCAATCACCTTGGTATGCTATCCTCCACACACAACGCCCCCCAACCACTCTGTGGATTCGGCCACTGTGTAAATCCTCCAATATTTTGCTTGGCGCCTTCAATCAAATATGCTTTTACTTTTTCTCCGTATAGATAAGGATCATTTCCTCTAATAATTCCCTCTGGTGTTACACAATTGCCACAATAGCAGTTCAGACATGACCATATTCATTTTTCTTTCAACAGATACGTATACTTTTTGTATCTCACGTATTCTTCCATGCTATTTTCTCTGCACTGCATCAAATATTTCTTTATCAATGATAGGCTCATGATGATTCTCAAATACCTTCCATTCAGCTTTTGGTTTCGCTTTTCTTTTGCATGAACCTGTCACAGTTTCTTCCGTTTTACCATAAACCATGTTTCCTATATAGCTTTCATTGGTTAAAATCGTTCTTACCATTCCCGGCTGCCAAAGTTTTTTTCCACTCTTAGTTCTTTTCGATTCTCCTTTTTCCTAAGATTCTTATATTCTAAAGGTGTCATTACCCCTTTTTCATTGAAGTTTTTACAAATCTGCGTAAGATTATTTCCCGATGCGAATAACTGAAAAATTTGTTTAATAATCTGTGCTTCTTCCGGAATAACAACTAACTTATATGGATCGTTTTCATCCTTTGCATATCCAAATGGTACAAGTGCTGTAGAATATTTTCCTTGCCTACGTCTTGTCTCTAATGCACTTTTCACTTTAGCAGATACATCCTTACAATAAAAATCCGCCAATAAGTTCTTAAATGCAATATCCATATCTACAGTACGACCAATATAATTCTTACTATCATAACCATCTGTAATTGCAATGAATCGAATTCCCATAAAAGGGAATATCTGCTCCATATACGTTCCTAACGAAATATAGTCTCTAGAAAATCTGGATATATCTTTTACAACAACTATCTGAATTTCATTATTTTTAATTTGTTTCAGCATTTCCTGCATCTTAGGTCTGTTCATCGTGGTTCCCGAATATCCATCATCTGAAAACTCATAATATACATATTGACAAAGTTCTGTATCCTGTGAAATATATTTTTTCACAAACAACCTCTGATTTTTTATACTATTACTTTCATCCTTTTCATTATCCTCCCTAGAAAGACGATAATAGCCCGCTATTTTTTTCATACTATTCCTCTCCTTTTGAGAATGTATATACAATATCAACTACACCATTAGAAAAAATGCTGATCTTTTCCATGAATGCTTCTACCAACTGTATATTGAGTGTTTTACATATATCCGCTTTCAGTAAGGAACACAAGAATTTATTTTCCTCTTCCGCCTTATCCTTTGCTCTTCTAATCTTTTGTTTCATTTCCTCCAAACTTTTTTTTGCATAATTATCTTGCTCTTTTTTATTTTGTTTAAAGGCAAGATATTCCTCTTTTGTTATTTCTCCCTCTTTATACCGTCCATACATCATAGCAGCCTGCTTTTTCATATACTCAAATTCCTTCGCGATTTTTCCTCCCTTGCGTTCATATTCTGCAATCCTTCTGTCACATTCATCCATATTCAGCTTTATGAAATCCTTTGCTTCGATCTGCTGTTCTTTAAATGTATTACACAACTGCTTTTGTACAAGAGACGTAACCTGTTCTTCTCTAATATAATTCTTCTCACATTTTCTATGGTCAATGAAATAGGCACGCTTGCAATAATAGGAATAATGTCTTTCATCTTTTTTTCGGCTCTGATAATACACACTGTGCATCACTTTCCCACAATTACCACAATACAATATGTTACGATAAATGTTCTCTGTATACTTACTCTTATATTGTGTTTTTTTATCAGACATTTTAATTTTTAATCTGTTTTGCACCTTCTCAAATAATTTGACACTGACAATGGCCTGATGTGTGTGATGAACTGCCTCTTCCTCATCTTCTTTCGTATAAAAAATACTGTCTTTCTCTTCATGCAGCCTTTTCTCTGATTTGTAAGGTTGTAAACTTCCTAAATAGTTAGTATTTTGCAATATTCCATAAATGGAACCTACACTCCATTGATGAAGAATCTCTCCAGTATCACAATATGTATGACCATACTTTTTATAGTCACTTATTCTATGTACTTTATCGTTATACAATAGAGTAATAATATCCTTGCAAGATATCCCCTTGAATCATTTGATTGGTATTTTTTTGCCTCTCCAATTCACTGGTAAATCGAAAAACAATGTCCAGTCTTTTCTCCTCATATACATAGACTTTACTAACCATTGTCACTAGCAATTCTCTTGTGAGTTCTCCCCAGTCTTTTGATTCTTTATATCTGTCTAACTGCGCTTTTGCAGCATTACTATTTTGATACATCTTTTTTACAAGCTCTTTGTGATTATGTATTGAACGAGCAAGCTCTTCACATTTTTTTGTATATAAACCATAGAAGGTATCATATTCCTCCTTATCTATAAGCCCTCCTTTTAAATCAGACAGCAAGCCCCCTTTCAACCCATAATATTTGTTATATTCGTTCCTTAGCACACCCGTCTGCGTATCATATTCTGCTACCCGTTCACAATTCACACTCATTTTACTTAATATTTCCATGATTTCAGAATATGATGTCATCAATTCTAACCATACTTTTATCTCTTTTACCAAAATCTTCTTTAGCATTTCTTCTTCTATACTATGTCTAGTACAACCTAAAGACTTATTCTTTGTCTGACAAATATAAAAAACCTTTTTCTTTCCCTTATAAGTATTCACACGTTTAATCATTGGTGCTTTGCAATCTGCACACATAAGGATACCACTGAAAAGATTTGCTGTACCTGTATCAACAGAAGCTCTTCCATCAAATTTTAGTAATTCTTGTACCAGGTTATAGTCTGCCTCAGAAATAATCGCTTCATGTGTATTTTTTACCTGTATCCATTCTTCTTCCGGTTTTACAATTCGTTTTTGCACTTTATAGCTTATCTTCTCTTGCTTTCCCTGTTCCATATAACCAATATATACTCGGTTTGTTAATATATGTTTCACCGATACAGCAGCCCATTTCGCAGTTCCTGCCCCCTCAAATCCTGTGGAATATTTCATTCCTAACATTTTCTTATATTCCATAGGAGATAAAATCCCAAGCTCATTCAATTTATGTGCAATTGCACCCAAACTCATTCCTGCTATCTTCCATAAATAAAATTTTTTCACAACATCAGCTGCATACTCATCTATAATTAATTGATTTTTATCATTAGGATTTTTTAAGTATCCATATACAGTAAATGCAGATATACACTTACCTTCCAATCGTTTTACTTTCTGATGTGCCTTTACCTTCATACTAATATCCCTACAATAACTTTCATTCACAAAATTTTTCACTGGTAAGACCAATGCCTGCTCTGTCTTGTCTGCCAACAGGCTATCATAATTATCTGTAACTGCAATAAAACGTACATGAAAAGCCGGAAAGGTTTTCTGAATAAACCTCCCGGCTTCAATATAATCTCGTCCAAATCTTGATAAATCTTTTACAATGACACAGTTTACTCTTCCTTCACGAACATCCTTCATCATGCGTTTAAACTCTGGTCGATTAAAATCCGTTCCTGAATACCCATCGTCTATGTAAATATCAAAGATTTGTAAGCCCTCATGATTTTGTACGTAATTTCTTAGTAAATCCCGTTGGCTACTTATACTATTACTTTCCATTTTATTTCTACCATCAATGTCTGTGTCATCTTTAGAAAGGCGCAGATACAGTGCTGTATCATAAATATTTTTTTATGCATTACATGACTCCTACTTTCATATGGTTAATACTTTATAGGAGGAACTTTCCTATAAAGCAAAAAAGGGGTAAATCTCCCCCTTTGCGTAGCTTTTTAAAATTTAATTCACTTTATCATAGTTGTACGACTTATGTGTAAATACATAATTTTTCTACTTTAGATCCATAACGATTGCAGTTTCTTTATTCAAATGTAGGAAATAAATTAAAATACTGTACCTCATTTAAATTTTCTTTTTATCGGTACTCGTTATGTTTTTTCACACGCAAACGGTTAATTGCTCTTGCCATTTTTGCCTGTGCAGCATGATAATCCTGAATACTTTTCTTTTGGAGAATTGCTTCTTTTGCTTCCTCCGCAGAACGTTTTGCACGATTCTCATCAATTTCTTCAGGACGCTCTATGGTATCAACCAATATTAGTACATGGTTATCCTCAACCTTTGTAATCCCTGAGGAAACTGCAGCAATGGTTTCTTCCCCATTGTTATCTGTAATCTTCAAGGTTCCAGGTACAATAGCCACAATCATATTATGATGATTTGCCAAAACACCATACTGTCCATTTATAGTGGGAATTACAAGTGAAGTACATTCCCCTTCGTAAAAAGGCTTTTCAGCAGCTAGTACAACCAATGTAAACGTATTCATTATACCTCACCAGCCTTTATCTTTTCTGCTTTTGCAATCACATCATCCAATGTTCCCACATTGTAGAAGGCAAGCTCCGGATATTGGTCCATTTCACCGTCAACGATTGCTTTGAAACCTCTTAGCGTTTCCTTTAGTGGAACATAGACACCCGGTATACCTGTAAATTTTTCTGCAACGTGAGTGGGTTGTGCAAGAAAACGCTGAATTTTTCTGGCACGTCCTACAATGAGCTTATCCTCATCACTCAACTCTTCCATACCAAGAATTGCAATGATATCTTGAAGCTCACTATATTTTTGAAGAATTTCCTGTACACTTCTTGCAATGTTATAATGTTCCTCACCTAAAATATTCGGTTCCAAAATTCTAGAAGTAGACTCTAGTGGGTCAACAGCCGGGTAAATACCCTGTTCAGAAATCTTTCTACTCAAAACTGTAGTTGCATCCAAGTGGGAAAATGTGGTGGCAGGTGCTGGGTCAGTTAAATCGTCCGCAGGCACATACACTGCTTGAACAGAAGTTACAGAACCATTTTGGGTAGATGTTATACGCTCTTGCAAAGCCCCCATTTCCTCTGCCAAAGTAGGTTGGTATCCCACCGCTGAAGGCATACGTCCAAGCAAAGTGGAAACTTCACTTCCTGCTTGTACAAAACGATATATATTATCAATAAACAAAAGTACATCTTTATTTTCTTTATCTCTAAAATATTCAGCCATAGTAAGTCCGGACAGTGCAACCCTCATTCTTACACCAGGTGCTTCATTCATCTGCCCAAAAACAAGTGCTGTTTTATCCAAAACACCACTTTCTCGCATTTCCTTCCACAAATCGTTACCCTCACGAGAACGTTCCCCCACACCTGTGAAAATAGAGTATCCTCCATGCTCCATGGCAACATTATGGATAAGCTCTTGAATAAGTACAGTTTTACCTACTCCAGCACCACCGAACAGTCCAATTTTCCCACCCTTTGGATAAGGTTCAAGCAAATCTATAACCTTGATTCCTGTTTCTAGAATTTCCACAGCCGGACTTTGATCTTCAAATTCCGGAGCCTTCCTGTGAATATTCCACTTTACGTTTCCATCCTCAATAGGTGAACCACCATCTATTGGCTCTCCTAAAACATTAAACATTCTTCCTAGTGTAGCATTCCCTACTGGTACACATATATTATTTCCCGTGGCTGCTACCTCCATACCTCTGTAAAGTCCTTCGCTTTCTGAAAGCATGATACAGCGTACTGCATTTCCACCTATATGCTGTGCAACCTCCATGACACGTACTTTATTATATAAAGAAACTGTAAGCGCTTCTTTTATTTTCGGCAAATTCCCTTTTTCAAAGGCTACATCTATAACGGATCCGGATATTTGTATAATTTTCCCTGTTGCCATGCCATTACACCTCCCTTGAAGATTTCTTTTTTGCTTTTCTTTTCATACTTTTTGCACCTGATGAGATTTCAGTTATCTCCTGCGTGATGGCACTCTGTCGTATATGATTGTACTGAATGGATAGCTCCTCTAAAAGCTCTTGGGCATTACGGTTAGCAGAATCCATGGCATTCATACGGGCATTCTGTTCACTACAAAAACTGTCAATAAGGGCACTATATATAAATCCTGTTACATAACTTGGAACAATGATATCCAAGACTTTCCCAATAGACGGAAGAAATTCAAAAGGTGTTTTTACTTTTTTCTCCTGGCTATTTGGAACAATAAATTGTGCACGATGAAAAGGCAATATTCTAGTAGAACAAGCCTGCGAATTTATTGCACCCTGCATATCTGTATATATAATAAAAATTTTAGCAAGCTTACCCTTGTTAAACAGATCCAATAATATATCTGCAATTTCTCTTGCTCGATGAATGGTGGGATTCTGTGCTGTGTAAAGAAAGCTTTTCTCAATAGGTATATTATGGGAGGTAAAATAATGTCTACCATATTCCCCTACCACGAACAACTTAGGATCTTCATGCTCTTTCATGAGCTTTACAGCTTCCTTGATAACATTCTGATTATAAGCACCGGCTAAACCTTTATCCGCAGTGATAACCAGATAACCATAAGAACCATTGAGTTCATGCTCACCTGTTATAGGATAGAAATATTGGTTTTCAATATCCTCAGCAATACGGAAAACCCTCTTTATTTCCTCCTGTAATGCACTAAAATACGGTCTTGTGTGATCCAGATCGTTCTTTGCCTTTCTTAATTTGGTTGAAGCAATCAGATACATTGCGTTGGTGATTTTCTGCGTATCTTTCACGCTGCTGATACGGTTTTTTATTTCCTTTGTGGTTGCCATATTATCACCGTTCCTGTATATATTTTTTAGCTATTTCAATTATTCTGTTTCTATCTTCATCACTAAGTAAACCTGTTGTTTCTATACGTTCTACAATCTCAAAGTGTTTATCCTGAATTAATTTAACAACTTTATTTAGTACAACCTTCACCTCTTTTACAGGAACCTCCTGTAGCAGATGATTAAGAATAACAACTAAAATTATGACCTGCTCATGTTGCTTATAAGGTTTAAACTGCTCTTGCTTTAGCATTTGCATAAGTCCTTGGCCATATGCAAGCTGTTTCTTTGTCGTATCATCCAAATCGCTTGCAAATTGTGTAAAGACTTCCATCTCGCGATACTGGGCCAAATCCAAACGAATTGCACCTGCAGCTTTTTTCATGGCTTTTGTCTGCGCATCTCCACCAACACGTGATACGGAAAGTCCTACATTCACTGCAGGACGCTGACCTGCAAAAAACAAGTCACTTTCCAGGAAGATCTGCCCATCTGTAATGGAAATAATATTGGTAGGAATATATGCTGAAACATCACCCGCCTGTGTTTCCACAATAGGAAGAGCTGTCATACTACCCCCACCCTTAGCTTCATTTAAATGTGCCGAACGTTCCAAAAGTCTGGAGTGGAGATAAAATACATCTCCCGGATAAGCTTCCCTCCCCGGTGAACGTTCCAAAAGCAAACTTATAGAACGATAGGCAATGGCATGCTTGGATAAATCATCATATACAATAAGAACATCCTTACCTTTTTCCATAAAATATTCTCCTATTGCACAACCTGCATAGGGAGCAATATATTGTAGGGGAGCAGAATCACTTGCTGAAGCATTTACAACTACAGTGTAGTTCATTGCACCTTTGTTTCTTAGATTCTGAACTAGTTGTGCAACAGAGCTGGCTTTCTGCCCAATTGCCACATAAATACAAATGACGTCTTTTCCTTTCTGATTAAGAATCGTATCTAATGCTATAGCTGTTTTACCAGTCTGTCTGTCACCTATAATAAGCTCACGCTGACCACGACCAATAGGAAACATGGAATCAATGGCAAGAATGCCCGTTTCCATTGGTGTATCAACGGGTTGTCTATCTATAATACCTGGTGCCGGATTCTCAATTGGTCGATATTCTTCTGAAAAAATTTCGCCTTTTCCATCAATGGGAACCCCAAGTGCATTTACCACTCTTCCCATAAATGCATCCCCAACGGGAACGCCTGCGGTTTTTCCTGTTCTTTTTACCGTACTTCCCTCATAAATATCCTCATCACTTCCAAAAAGAATACATCCTATTTCATCTTCTCTTAAGTCCTGAACCATTCCTCTTACACCGGAAGAAAATAGTAGAATTTCTCCAAAAGTTGCATTATCTAACCCTTCAATGGTCGCAATGCCGTCTCCTACAGTAAGAACCCTTCCAACCTCTTGCGCCATAGCCTGTGGCACCCATGTTTTTACTGTTTCTTTAATTAGAGGAATGATATTTCCGTTTTTATTTGGAACACTTGTCAACGCGTCTTTTAACTGCTGAAAACGTCCATTTACACTCCAATCGTAAACCTCTGTATCCACTTCAAGACGAAAGCCCCCTGGAAAAGCATCACTTTTTTTCCATGTTAGTGTAATATTGGGACCATACTTTTCAGTCAAAAAGGATTGAAATCGTTTTTCCTGTTCTTTATTAGGAGAAGTATCCGAATATAAGACAGCTTTTTTCATGATAGCTTCATTACTCATTTTTCTCCCCCTTTTCCACTGCCGTTAAAAATTGCTCATAGCTCTCAGATGTGCTTGCCTGCAATACAATTTTTTCTGTTACAGACACTACCATGTCAGATATTTCATCCTGTGCTTCCTTAAGCATCTTTACACGTTCTTTTTCAAGTGTTTCATGTGCATCTTTAATAATTTTTTCAGCCTCTTTTTCGGCTTCTTTTATTTTACGTGCTTTAGACTCTTCTTGCTCTTTACGTGCTTTTTCATTTCTTGCAGATATTTCTACATCCACACTTGCAAGCTTATTCTCATATTCCTCTTTTGTTTTTTTCGATTCCTCAAAATTTGATTTTGCATCATCATCTATCTTTTTATAATATTGGGTCCGCTTGTCCATAAATTCTTTTACCGGTTGATAAAGAAGAAAATATAATATTGCAAACAAAAGTACGAAATTAAATAAGTGCAGAAGAATCTGTTGCCAGTCTATGTTAAGTGGCAAATTCATTGCATTTCACCAGCCTTTCTTTTATTTGCTTTCCGTTATAATACGAATATAACTAAAATTGCAATAACGAGTGCATAGATAATAGCAGTTTCCACAAATACCAAACCTAACATAAGTGTAGTACGGATTTTTCCTTCTGCCTCAGGCTGACGTGAAATAGCTTCCACTGATTTAGCAACAGCCATTCCCATGCCGATTGCACCTGCTGCTGCTGCAAGACCAACTGCAATTGCAGCTGCTATAGCTTTGTCCCCAGTTGTACTTTCTGTATCAGCAACAGCCTCATCACTGTTTGTAGCAGTTTCAGTTGCCCCTATTGTTTCTGTTACAACTGACGCAAATACAGGTGGTGTCACCATAAAGAACAATGTAAGTACCATTAACACAACATAAATTTTTTTAATCCCCTTTTTCATTTTAATACCTCCATATCTTTTAATTTTTTTTATGCGCTGGCTCAGAAACCTCGCCATAAAACAATGCAGTAAGCATTGTTAGAACATACGCCTGAATAAGAGCGTGTAACAGGGTAAACAAAACTCCCACCAAAACAGGAAGACCATAGCTTAAGTGAATATAATAATAAACCAATTCTGTTACCAATGCTCCACTTAAAAGTGCCCCAAATAATCGGAAGCTCATGGATATAGGAAGTGAGAATTCTTTTAAGGTACTTCCTACCCCTTTTAATTTGTTTCCTGCAACACCACCGGACAATATAATAACATACGATAAACAACCTATCATAATTGCACCGTTAATATCCGCAAGTGGTGCAGGCAATGCCATTGCAACTCCATGGGTGGTTATTGCCTGAAACCCAAATAATTCAAATATTGTGCCTACAAACACATACACCCCTGCTGTAAAAATATAAGCACCAAGAAATTTGTTACGATGGGGACTATTTGATTTCGCAAGTCCATCAAAAAAATTCACAAGAGTTTCAAGAAGAAGCTGAAATTTTCCGGGAATCATCTTAAATCTTGGAATTACAAAAATTCTTACACATAGTGAAAAAATAAAAAGCACCGCTGTAACGCTAAAAGCAGAAATAAGTCCCGGGTTCACATCCTTCAATCCTAAAAGGCTTATTTTGTTTGTTTCATGCAAAACAGCATCTCTCATAAGCTCGCTTATGGAACCATGACTACCTGGTGATTTTATGACGATTGTTCCTATAAGCAAAACCACCCCTATACAGGAAAATAGCATCACTGCAATTATTCTTTTCCTCTTGTCCATATTAACCCTCCATTCTTTTGCAAATTTAGATAACCATTCAGCCTAAGACTAAAACTTACAGAATTAGACAACCCCTCATATATCTTTTTAAACCTAAGATAATTTTAAGTCTTTTTAATTTTTATGTCAATAATAGGAACACTAAACGGTTATAGAATCATAACCGTTCAGCCAGGGTACATTTATCCTTACCTTACCTAACCTTATTATAACACCAGCCCCCCATTCCATCAAAAGTGCTACACTACCACTAACAAAAGGCGTTGCCATGGAAGTTCCACTTCGGATAGCATAACTGTTATTTGGTGCCGTAGACATAATATCCACACCAGGCGCCACAATATCCGGTTTTATCTGATTATTTCTAGTAAATCCTCTACCGGAAAATGGTGCAAGCTCCTCTGTGTTTCCATTGTACGCACCTACGGATATCACACGATTTGCCGCCGATGGAATGGTGAGTGTGGTTTCCGGAGAGGGTCTTAAAAACTTAGTCTGTGCCTGTATTAAATTTCCCGCAGGTAGCCAGAAATCATATCTTCCAGCTTTTATATTTTTCCCAAGCAAACGAAACCTCCAAATTCCACTTAAAATATACTCTTCCCTTGGTATCCATTCAATATAGATTTCCTGAAGAATTTGAAATGGGCTTGGTGTGCCATAATTTATGGCTAATATAGTATTTCCAAATGATTCAAATAAAATCCTGTTTTCGTTATTTTGCAAGATTATACTTTGATTATTTGGTGAAATAATCTCTATGTCAAAATCATCCTGATAATTTTTCCAAATTTGTACATTAAATCCTGTTTCTACGCCAGCAATAACAAGCTCAATCTCTTTTTCTGTTCCGGTCTCTAATTTTCCCTCCACATGCCTTCCTGTATTCCCCTCATTTCCTGTTCCTACACAAATATTATTTTTCCATCTTAATGCAATTTGATTTATATACTCTGAAACAATATCCTGTCCGGTATGTGGTCCATAATTATTCCCAAAGCTTAAGTTCACCACAACCGGCATTCCTCTTTCTTCCCCAAATCTTATGGAAAACTCTATGGCCTCTAATAAACGGGTTGTTCTAGGAAAAGATACCCCCTCCAGATCTCCTAGTTTTACTACTAAAATACTGCTTAAAGGTGCAACACCCCTGTATCTTCCATCGTTTACTCTTCCATTTCCACAGGCAATTCCTGCTACATGAGTTCCATGCCCTGAATAATCCACAGTTGGTACGATTTTCCTCTGTTCTTGTACATTTTCCTGCTGTAATGCCATATTTATCATTTCTTCTGTAAATAAAGTTCCCAGATAAAAGCCCTCTGGTGGCGCATATAAAAAGGAACTATCCTGTTTATTTAGTTCTTCACTGGATATAGTTTGATCCCAAAGTGCCATTATCCTGGTACTTCCATCAAGATTTCTAAAATCCGGATGCCTATAGTCTATAGATGAATCTATGATAGCAATTAAAACCCCTTTCCCGTATAAATTCTCTCTACCGATCATCTCTAGATTTTCTGAAAATATATCCCTATCATTTCTCTGCAATGTTGAAATGCAGCTTTCTGCTACCCCTTCATTTACAGAAAACCAAACTCTCTTTGGTTGCTCAATATAATCTATCTGTGGTAATGTGGCAAATTCCATAATATCATCTTCATTTATAAATACAATTCCAAAACCGTTGCTTAGCTCTTCTAGACGAAAAGGAATCTTTTCTTGTTCCATAGCCAGATTTCCGTGATATTTAACCAACATTTCCCATTGCCTATTTTCTCTATTAAAACCATTTTCCAAGCTGCCCAAATCATTTCTTAATTCCTCCGGCAGTGTTAATGCCAGCATAAATCCTGGATCTATTTTCCCGCTTTCCAAAAAATCACCTATAAAGTTTTTTTTATAAATATGCTCAAAATTCTTATATGCTACTATGACACTTAGGGAGTACAAGCCCTGTTTTTTGGGCGCCGTAGTCCCTTAGTGGAATAGTATGTCTTTGAGCGCTTTTTGCGAAAAGACGTTACCCGATAGTAAACACGCATGTTTCATACATGGTGCTGCAATGTATTGCATACGTGTTTACTATGACACTTAGGGAGTACTAGCCCTGTTTTTTGGGCGCAGGAAACCTGTGAACAACAAAAGGGCTGTGACATTAAGCTAATATAATGCAAGATATGGTGTTATATAAAAAATAAGTAGCAATCAATACCTTGTAAATTATTCGCTTAGTGCCACAGCCCGTTACAATATACGTGCAATCATGAAATTTCTCATACTATGCAGTTAAGAATAGGGCAAAATAAAATAATATAATTGCCACAATGATAACTGCCAATGTAATGATAATCGCTTTCTTCATATACTTCTCCTATTCTTGATACTGAAATTCAATTGTATATACATCCAAATCGTACAGGCCACTAAGGAAACCTCTTAATATAACTTCTGCATTTTCTTTGGCATTGTCATACAACCCATTGGCAATGGCATTTTTTTCGGCATTCTTCTTCATATTCTCTAAAGCTTCATTATTTTCTTCTAATGTTACCTGTCTGAAAATACTTTCATCCTCATGAAACACCTTAAACGAACCATCTACCAATTCATTACTTAGCACCTTTACCTCCGGCATAGTGACTATAACTTTATTTTCGCCAACCTCCTTACAGGTAATCTGTTCAAAGTCAAATCCTGCTTTAATTATAAAATCATAGCTATAAATATATTTGCTTTGGGTAAAAGGAATCTCTATCTTCCATAATTTTCTAGAGGCATCTGTTACATTTACCTCTGTACAATACGCAGATTGTGTAGCAAGCTCTCCCATGTCCTCATAACCAATTTTTGTGGTTTTGCTATCAAAAGAAATTACTTTTTTTAATCCCATGGCAAGTCCTCCCAGAATTACCACCACCAAAATGGCAAAAAATACGTATTTTCCAATCTGACTTGCTAATAATCTTTTCATGCTTCCTTTTTTCTCCATAGGTTCATTCCCTTCGCTCATTAAACTAAGCCCCTTTCTTCTATTGTTATAACAATTCAGCCAGTGGCTAAACTATTATCTATTATTCCCCTAATTCATTATAGCATTTATGATGATTATTGTAAATTGTTCCGATTTGTTTGTGTCCTTCTTTCTATAAAAACTCATCTTCTCCCCCGTCACATCCGGATAGAAATTACATAATTCCATTTCTGATAGGTTACCAGACAAGTACTCTTCACGTATCTTTATAATTATTTCTTTTGAATATTTAGACATAAAAATCCCCCTAAGTATATTTTTGTTATTTACCTTGTCTACTTAAGGGGGATCCTATCACTGTGTGGTGGATTTTTTTCTCTGTAGGAAAGTTCTCCAAACTCTCCTATAAAGTAAGAAAAGCCTTTCAATTACTACTACGAGTAATCAAAAAGCTTTTTTGATAAATAATCTTCTACTTGATATGAGGCAACTGCTCCATCTGCTACTGCTGTTACAATTTGCCTCAAATCCTTTGTTCGCACATCCCCCACTGCAAATACACCGGGAATGGAGGTTTGTGTGGATTCATCTGCCTGAATATATCCGTTTTCATCAAGCTCCAATTGTTCTTTCACCAATTCACTTGCAGGTCTTCTTCCAATGCATACAAATATTCCATCGCAATCAAGAATCTCTTCTTCATGCTTATCCTTATTTTGTATTTTCACACCGGTAAGCTTCTCTATACCAAGCAGCTGTGTTACAGTACTGTTCCAGTAAAATTCTATATTTTTTGCATTCCGTAATAATTCATGATAGACTTTTGTAGCACGTAAGGTATCTCTTCGATGAATCAAAAGAACTTTTTTGCAAATACGTGAAAGAAATAAAGCCTCTGCCACAGCGGTATTTCCACCACCAACAACTACAACATTTTTATTTTTGTAAAACATGCCATCACAGGTAGCACAATAACTTAAACCACGTCCAATCCATTCCTTTTCCTCTTTAAGGTTCAATTCTCTCGGTGTTGCTCCCGTGGAAAGAATAACCGTTTTGCCAAAGTATGTTCCTCCGTCCGTTTTTACTGTTTTTATCTTTTCTGACAAAGTAAGTGAACATACTTCTGCAAATTCTGTTCTTGCCCCAAAACGTTCTGCCCCGTCTTTCATTTTTGTACCTAATGTAAAACCGTCTATGCCTTCTTCATAACCGGGATAATTTTCAATATGGGAGGTAAGTGCCATTTGTCCACCGGGAGACATTTTTTCAAAAAGAATAGTATCCAAACCAGCCCTGGCACAGTATAGAGCTGCGGTATATCCACCTGGACCACCACCAATAATCATTACATCATAAATATGTTTCATGAAAATTCTCCCTTCCTTTAAATTTAACAAGTTTATAAGTGACAGGTATGCTTCTTAATAATATCTCAAAATTTTGCATCTGAAAGAAAATTTATTACATCATTTCCAAAATTTGATTTTTATTTTTTGCCCCGACGGACTTCTTTACAACTTGTCCCTCTTTTACTACCATTAAGGTTGGAATACTCATAATTTGAAACTCATCTGCCAGTTCCGGTTCTTCCTCAACATTAATCTTACCAATTTTAATATCCGGTCTCTCGCTAGCAATTTCTTCCAAAATAGGTCCTACCATTTGACAAGGACCACACCAGCTTGCCCAGAAATCTAATAATATGGTTTCTTTACTTTCTTTGACCTCTTTTTCAAAATTGTTTTTTGTAATGCTTAAAATAGCCATAAGCGCACTCCCCTTTCTGCTACTACCATTTATAAGTAATTATAGATTCTTTTCTTATTTTCTACTATCTCCAAAATTATATAAATTATACAATACTTTACATGGATAACACAAGAGAATCTATATTCGTAACTATCAAATTCGAGACATTTCCCTTTTGTACATTCCACAAATAATTTTCCCAAAAGGATACAAATTCACGCAGATTATGAATTCTTGCTTATCCTTGTACAATTAATACATTCTTTCCTTCAAATGCAAAACCATACTTATATATCTTATCCTCCGGTACACCTTTGGCAAGAAGTGTGGTTGCATATTGCTTTTCTTCTATCTGGGCAAGGGCTGCCTGTACAGTTTCTTCCAAAGAACTTTCCCTTCTTGGATTTAGCACCTTGAATTCGATAATAATTGCCGGATTCATATTGGAATTCTTTGGCTCAATCATCACATCATATCTGCCAAAACCACTTTCCCGATTAGATGTCACAATATAATCCCGCTGTAAATCTACCATTAAACCTAACACGAAGCCATGGTAAAACCGCTCTGGTTGCGCTTTTTTCGATGCTCTCTTTCCTGTGTCAAAGTTGCTAAACAATTCCAAGCTCATCTGACTCATATATTCATTCATAGCATCCACATCCTGCACCAGCATCGCCTTGATAAATGCATTATAATCCGCATTCGACTTTCGAAACCATGACTTTACCATATCTTTAAACATCACTCTTACTTCCCGATTGGTAAGAGCAAGTTCATAACAAGCCTCTTCTTCGTATTCCAAGGCGCCCATATCATCATAAGACAGCACCTTCAGATATCCACTGGCAAGCAAAAGACTCCAGATTGCATTTTCATTATCGTCTAACTGGTTATATACTATCTGCTCATCTACAGGGACACGTAAATTCTTTCCCTGCAACAACTCTTCAAACTGTACCTTAATCGCACCGTTCCCTTCCCGTAGGAGCTTTCCAACCAGACTGTTGGAGCTGGTATTTGCCCAGTAGGTGGTTATTTTACCGGTATCTAAGAAATTCAAGATTGACCATGGATTATAGATATCTGCATATTCTCCAAAGATGAAACCGTCATACCATTCTTTTACCATGTCTTTCTCTGCATTAAGTCCACACTCTTCCAAACCAGCAAATGCTTCCTCTTCCGTAAAGCCAAAGGATGTAGCATATTCATCCGACGTAGTGGTAACTACCTTTAGATTATTCAAATCAGAGAAGATAGATTCTTTTCTCACTCTGGTAATTCCGGTCATAATACCTCTTGCCAAATGTGGATTCGTCTTAAACGTGGCATTGAACATACTTCTAGTAAACGCGACCAGTTCATCCCAGAAGCCATTCACATAGGCTTCCTGCATGGGGGTGTCGTATTCATCGAGGAGGATAATAACCTTCTGTCCGTAATGCTTATATAACAATTCTGACAAACGGTGTACTGCTGAACTTACATCAAACGCTGTCATTTTTCTCGTCATTCGCTTCACATAATCCCGTTCATTTTCTGACAGCTTATCACTTTGATTCAGAAAATAAAAACGTTCAAATAATGACTGCAAAAGCTCTATCATTCTTAACTGCGTCGTTTTAAAATCAGTTTCTTTTATACTGGCAAAAGAAAGATTAATTACCGGATAGGTTCCCTGCAACTGTCTATACTTCTCTTCATTCCAAATAGAAAGACCTTCAAATATCTCACCCTTTCCTTTGTACTCAAGGGAAAAGAAACGGTTTAACATACTCATATTCAAGGTTTTTCCGAAACGGCGAGGACGGGTAATCAGTGTTACACTATCTCCGTTTTCCCACCATTCTTTAATAAAAGAAGTCTTATCTACATAAAAAAAGTTTCCGTTTATTACATCCTCAAAATCCTGTATTCCGATTCCTACGATTCTTCCCATAGACTGTCACCTCGCAAAATTCATAGATAGTTTCATTTTATCTGATTTTTATGATGTTTACAACTACTATCAAAGTCCCATCTTTGACAGTTTTTAAAAAAAATCGCTGTGCCCCTTATTTTTACTGGTTTACAGCGATGATTTCCTGCAATCGTATATTCTCTTTCAACATACGCATCTGTAATCGGAAACATGTCCTGAAGCAAAAAAGCACTTTCTCTATCATCATCCAACTTAACAATATGTATAATATCACAAGGCTTTCCAGCTTTTTTCTTATTTTCAACAATTTTTTTATACTTATCTATTCTACTTGATAACGGAATCATCCAGTACAACCCTGAAGCCGAATCCTCAAAGCAATAGTAATGAGGTCTGTTCCCCTTCTTATTTCCTTTTAGATACGGTTCATCCATATCATCAAAAAAAGAATCCTTTATAATATAAAATCCTGTTTTCTTCATGTTCATCCACCTTTGGTAAAAAAAATCCTCCACCAGCTATGGCGGAGGACAATACTTTCAACCCAACCATTTATATACCGCATATTGGTCAGCGGTAAACTTACAACCCGACCATTTATATACCACCTATCGGTCAGTGGTAAACTTTCTATACAAAAAGTGTAGTAAATCTCATTCCATAAGTCAATAGAACCAAAGCATCTTTCATTGACTTTTTGAAAATTTTATTTGCTATTATATTATGCCCCACTCTCAAAATTTTACCTTTAATTATCACTGATTTGTAGTACATCTTGCCAATACTTTTATGCTGCCAAGCTGCCTCATCCATCTTGTACATTCTCCTGTTTATTCTAAGCCGCTTCTTTTTCAGACTTATATACCAACTTGTAATAAGCAACATATCTGGATTTCCTTCCTTTGTTATCCGTTTTCCATTGTTGAAACTTAAATGTGTCTTCTTTCTGCATTTCCTGAAGCATCTTACCACCATACTTTTCTATCATCCTCGCAATCAGATCACAACATTGTTCAAAGCCTTTATCCATAGCACGTCTCCTTCCAATTGTGGCAAAATGGGTTTGCCAGATACGCATTTTGTGTCACATAAATGCTACTCTGGTTAGGGGACACCCCTAAAACCCCGAAATATATCTATAATTTCTGCAAAATTGGCAAAATGATAGCACTTTGCTTCCATTATGCTTACCCCACTTAAAAATGAATGAAATTTGACTATACTGACAGACAGCACACCAGATTTTCACTAATCCATAATTGCAAATTAAATGTAATACAAAGCGTTACTCTCGCATCAACTTTGTATTACAATTATATCGTTTATTTTGAGGCTTGTAAAATCGCCACATGGTGTTTTTATGGTGAATTGGGAGTAATTTGTACCATGGAATGGTATTTTTATTTTGGATATTGTTTCGGTAAATAAAAAAACGCTACACCAATTCATTTATACATGGTATAGCATTTTTTAAAATACAAAGCTATTTCTTTCGAAAAAATAGATCATTTTCCTTGTCAAAAGAACATTTGTTTGATAGAATTATTTTGGACTTATGTCCTGGTGCTACCACACATTGACGTGTGATTGGCGGTTCGCTTTTTGCGGAGAGTTAATAGCTCCGATTACATAGAAATCCGTTTCGGAAATCTTTGAAAGGAGAACTCTGCTTATGTTGACAATCGGTGACTTGATTGCAGTGCTTAGCCTCTGCTTAACCTCATTTGGTCTTGGCTATTCGATTGGACAGAATAGCAAGACGCAAAAATAACCGCCCAGCCTGAGAAACTTTGGCGGTTATTTTAAATAACTAAAAATACATCAGGCGAACCGTCATCGGTAGCACCTTTTCTTATGATTATATTAACATCTCTTTTGGTCTATGTCAAACACATATTCTTTTTTCTTTTGATTAAGGCCTTTTTGTACTATATTCTAATTCATCTAAATATCTGGAAGACATTCATTGGAAATCTACACTACTGTTAAACATCAGAATTCCATAGTCATGTTCCTCTGCTTCTTCCTCAGTATCGAAAATCTCATCAACGTATTCGTCATTAAATAATACCTTATACTTTGCCATAAAAAAACCTCCTAGTACTCGTAAATTATTTTAAAATTCCAATCAACCTTCTTCTATTCGTCCTGAATTACATCTTCTATAGACAGAGAAAACAAACACATCTCATTTTAATTTATCAATCTCTTCTTGAAAATCTTTCATTTTTTTCTCAGCTTTTTGAATGTCATCATCCCATATTTCTTTTCTTATATCAGACCAGAAATCATATACATCAGAACGACAGTCAGACCAATCATCATAAGTATCTGAACGTGTATCACTCCACCAGTCGTATTCATTAGCACGAGCATCTGACCATTCGTCATAAGGTGCATTGTCATATGCATTCTCTAAAATTCCATCATAGAAATCTTTATACATTTCATCAAGTATACCGTCATAAATTTCATCATAAACCTTTTCTCCAACATCTTCATATATATTATCATATAATTCCTCAAGATCATCATATTTATCGTCATTAGATTTATCAGATCTGATAATCAATTCAGCATAATCAAGACTATACTCATACATTTTCTTACATATGCCTTTATTCACTTCATAAACATTAGCATAAAATGCTTCCATTTTATCCGTATTTTTTACATATTTTTTGTATGTATTAATATCTACTTTTAATCGCTCATATTCCGATTTAAGCGCAATGATAGTATCATCTACATCTTTTTCAACGCGTTCATTAAGTTCTTCAATAGAACCTGCTGTTTCTTCGGTTGAAACATTCAATTTTTCTTCACTTGAGAAACTTTCTTCCTTTTCAGAAGTTTCCATTGAAGTACTTGTTACTTCGTTTGTTGAATTTTTTTCTTCCTTGCCACTACCACATGCAGATAAAGACAAAAGCGTCGTTGACACGCAAATCATAGCTATAAATCTTTTTGATTTCATGTTTATCCCCTCCCTAAGAACTATAACTCGTTTAATCAAGAACTATTCTTCCTATAATAATACCATTATACTTCCTATTTGTCAAAGAAAATAGGAAGTATAATTCTCATATAAGACAATTAGGGGGTAACGAAAATGCTTATTTTTGATTTTAGAGTCATAGGAAACAAGTTGCTTGCAATACGTAAGAAAGCAGGACTTACTCAGATTGAGGTAGCCGAAGCCGCAAATCTGTCCGACAGAACCTATGCTGACATAGAGCGTGGAACAGTAAATATGCGTATAGAAACCGTTCTGAAAATATGCGAAGCTCTGCATATTACTCCCGATGAAGTTCTAACCGAGGATAACCCCAATCTTTCCGCAAAACAAGCTGATCTTTTAGAAGAACTTAGCAAATGTACTCTGCAGCAAAAAGAAACAGCTCTGGAGCTTTTGGCCGTGTATTTGAGATCTCTAAAATAACACTATTTATTGTTCTTCCACAATCCCCTCACTTTGCTCAACAGAGATTTTCTCTTCATTTGCAAGAGCAACCTCCTGTTTAAGTATTTCTACAACCTCCTGCATTTTCTCACGACACTGCATTTTATCCCTGTACTTACTATATAAATAGATACCAGCACCGATAATAGAAGTGCCTACAATTCCAATCACCATTCCATCCATCTTTGCCTTCTTTACACTATGCAATTTGTCTCTATTCATCATATCAATCATGTTAATGATACCATCAATCATAGTACCATTCTCACCGCCTCCGCAGTTCTTTAAGAAGTTTGTAGTATGATCGGCAGACTTGCCTCTTAGCTGATTCAAATTATTCTTTAAAACCATTTCAATATCTTTCATCATTATACCTCCATAAAATTTATTTAGTTTTCCTGACTGACTATATTATATCACAGCTAATTTTACCAAAAACAAAAATCAGGACTGACAAAGTCCTGATTTTTGCGATTTATTCTAAAACGGCTTCAATACTACCGCTGTTCAATTTTACTCGACATATCTGTGAAACATCTTTAAATCCAAGTTCAAAAGCCCTTTTTAATTCTTCTAAGGATACTATGACCATATTTCCTTTACCATCTGTTAGTTCAGCGTTTGATTTTCCAGCAAAAATTTCATCGCTTCCTTCATCATATATACACTCATATTCCTTCTCAACGTGGAAATATCTACAAACCTCATCAGACTTTGAAGACCATATTTCACCAAGATTCCTTATAAAAATTTTTCTATCTCGTATCTGTTCAAGAGCTTCTGTAACTTTCCTTTGAAGACATTTGAATATAGCAAGCCTAGATTTCAGAATCCTTATATCATAACTCTGTAGCCTTGAATTTTCTAATTGATTTTCAATCTCAAAAATTGAATTATAGGTTATGCGTTTGATATTTGAATTAGTTCGAAAATGTTTTCCATATTCATCTTCTGATAAATATTCCCTCATAAACATACTTTGAGTAGAAACCGATAGTATGAACTGTTTATCAATGTACTCCATCAAATAGTATTCATTACGTTCTGGAAATGCATAATTATATTGCTCATAAAAAACACGAATAGTATCATTTTCCAATTCAGCTCCAAGCCTAAACGGATAATTCCTTGTATCATTTAAATATGCATCTATTTTTTGTTGCTCCTGAACAGCTAATTGGTACATTTCTATAAAATAGTCTCTATATTCTTCCGTATCATCGGGATTGTAAAAAATTTTTGGTAAATTACAATCGGTGTGAGAATCTATAAGTAACTCCCCATCAGACCAAGCCTCAAGAAGAATGTTAGTTCCGTTATTTTTTTCAATCAAAAAAACGGTAGCACATTTATTTCTAAAGTCATAGGCGGTTTCAAGAGAATCATATTGATCTCCTTCATCATAATAAATACGCATAGCTTTTTTGACAACTTTATATGGTCTATATACTTCTGGATTTTTTACACTATTTCTCTTACTTCTATGGTCAATAATATTTAGTTCTGGATAATTTCTGTTAACAAGAAATGAATTTATATCTTCAATACTAGAGATTTGCTCTGCATGTTCTTCTAAAAACTCTATTATACAATCATCTCTTGCATTATCTACATCAAATGCAGGCATATAATTATACAACCGCATGGCTGTATTTGTTTCATCAGAATCACATCCTAAAACTGCACATAAGGCAATAACAAAATCTCTTTTATTAGTTGGCTTTTGCTTATTTATTCGTTTTTGCAACATTTCTTTAGTTATTCCTAAGTTTTTTGCAATTAAGTCTAACGGATAATATTTACGCCTATTATAGTTATATCCGACCTCACCTCTCCTTTTTTCCCTTTGCTTATCAATAAATTTTTTAAAATCACTTTTATCAATTTCAGTAATTTCTGACTCAAAAAAATCTTTTGACAATTTGTTCATAATTTCCCCCCACCTTTATGGTTTAATCACTGCACATATTCAAAATTAACAAACGACTTTTGTAAACCATTTCCAAATCATGACCACCACTTTTAATTGGGAGATATAGATATTATTCATTATCAGAGCCCTGATATCCTTCATGATAAAGAAATTCATAGACATTACAATGCTCCAAATCTTCCGAAATCGCCTTCTCACTTTTCTACGAACACTCTGGCTGTTTTTCATTCTCAGGCTCAGACAAATGATAGTTTTCTCTCATATCCAATCCACAGTTTCTTCTTACCTGTGCAATATTAAGGTTAGATACCGTCATTCCCGTCTGCTTCATAACATACTGCTAGATTTCTCTATAGGTAGCCTTTGTCTTTGCACTTGTAATATCCAGTTCATCCAACTCCAAATCCACCTCAATATGATCATCCGCTTTTTGTTGGGACAATAAGACTACCGTTTCCACATGCGTCGTTACCTTCTGATAAACACTTTTTCCCCACCACGTCATCGCTTAAAGAACACATTTTTTCAATGGTATCCTCTTTTTTGATTTCTAAGTTGCCAACATTATTTGTCAGCTTTGTTTTCATCTCTTTGATTTTCTTTCCTTTCTGTATTGCTTCTTATATTTGTCTCTGGCATTTGGGACTTCATAAGAACTGTCTCCTTTTAATACAAAAGTTAATTTATACGGATCTATGTTTCCATTTTCATCATATCCACCAACATATACTTTCTTTATGATGATATCAAACACTTGCCTGTCAAATTCATCTAATATTTCATTCTTTTTAAGCGTTTTACGGATTTTCTCCATCTGTTCCTTTATTTCAGACTTTGTTTTTACACTGTTTCCTAATAACTTTCTTCTTTCATCAAAAACCTTTATCTTTCTATCATAATCAAGTATCTTCTCATCATAGACCTCTTTTGTTATTATACCATCAATCAGCAAATCTGTCATTTTACTTTTTCTCGACTCCAATGTAGAGATATCCTTTTTTAATTGTTGCATTCTATGTAAATCTTCCTCATTATTTTGCACTTCCTCAACTGACTGTAAAACTTCCTCTAAAACATCATCAAAATTACCTGCCAGCAATTTGAAAGCCTCTACAAATGCCCCCTGTATTATTCTTTCATCAATTGATTTACAATTAGGACAAAACTTTATTCCTTTTTGTACAGCTTTCATACATTGCCACACATATTTCTTGTATATACTGCCACTGGCTCTTGTTCTTCTAGTCAATTTCCCACCACAAAAAGCACACTCACACATACTACTAAGTGCATACTGGCGTGTGTATCGCTCTCGGTTTCCCGTAGTCTCAGTGCAAATATTTCTAGCTCTCTTTTTACGTATTTCATCGGCTTTATCCCATACCTCTCTTGAAACAATAGGTTCATGGTGATTTCTAATATAATACTGCTCCTCCTCACCCATATTGTGAAGCCGCCTTTTGCTAATCGGATCTGTGGTAAATGTTTTACCCAGTAAAATGTCACCCTTATACTTTTCGTTTTTTATTATTCCCATTACACCATCTGTTCTCCAATAAACTTTTCCCTTTTTATTTTTCTTCCCCATTTCAGTCAATCTTTTTGCTATTGTGGTAGTTCCATATCCTTGCAAATACATATCATATATATACCTGATTATTTCCGCTTCTTCTTCGTTTATTGATATTGATTTGTCTTCTGGGTGATAATCATAACCAAGACATCCGTTGAATCCTATCAGTTCCCCCCGTTTCATCTTCATTTTAAGTCCCATCTTAACATTTTGTGATAGTGATTCTACTTCTTGTTGTGCAAGAGAACTCATGATAGTCAGCAACAATTCTCCTTGCATATCTAACGTATTAATATTTTCCTTTTCAAAAATAATGCCTATATTTTTATCTCTTAACATTCGCACATATTGTAATGTATCAACTGTATTTCGAGCAAACCTTGATATTGACTTTGTCAAAATCAAATCAATCTCTCCATCCTGACATTTTGTAATCATTTCCTGAAAACCATCACGCTTTGTAGTCATCGTACCAGTAATAGCTTCATCTGCAAATATTCCTGCATTTATCCACTCTTTATTTGCCCTAATCTTCTGTTCATAATAAAGCTTCTGTGATTGAAAACTTCCTAATTGTTCATCATCATCTGTAGATACACGACAATAGGCTGCTACTCTAATCTGATTTAGTTTTAATCCTTTTACCTGTGATCTTGCTTTCGCACGATTTCCTATTGTCTCTTTTTTCGCTTCAATAATTTCAACATCTTTCATATCGCATTTCTCCTTTTATTATTTACAAAATTAGGTGTTTGCGAAACGCCACAAGCCGCATAAATACGGCATATTTTTTGTTACAAAATAAAATATCTCCTCACGGGTTATGGTATAATAGAATTGACAAGAAACTAACTACCAACCCCCGAAAGGAGACATTTATATGATACCACATAAACAACTAAAATTGGCAGATATTTTTGAAGATTGTAAAAATATTTTTGAAGAAGACAAACCTCAGTTTCTTTCTTTACTAGAGGAACACATTAATCTTAGTGATTATATTCCTCTTGAATTCTATAACCATTTTTATGCATCAACGGGACGTTCTCGTAAATACTCATTAACTTCCCTTTTATGGGCTGTGATCCTACAGAAAATATTTTCTATTCCTACAGATCAGCTATTGCTTGTTTTTTTACATTACTCTCAGCATCTTCGTGATTTTTGTGGTTTCAAAAAAGTTCCTGATGCTTCTAAAATCACTCGTTTCAAACAAGATTTTGAAAATGATATTGAAAATGTTTTTCATAACCTTGTTGACATTACAGAACCAATCTGCAAGGCTATTGATTCTGAAAAAGCGGATATGCTTTTGTTTGACACTTCCGGTATCGAAGCATGGGTTGCAGAAAACAACCCAAAATTCGCCAACCGCATTATCAAACAGTTAAAAGCCTATGCAAAAACTTTGGAATCTAATAATGATTTCGATCCCTATAAAGTTGCATATGGCTCCATGCCATCACACGCAACTGCAAATCCGGCCATCCAGCAAATGTATATAAATGGTCATTTCTGCTATGCTTACAAGTTTGGCATTGTCACAAATGGTCTTGGTATCATCCGCCATATTTCTTTTTATAACAAAGACTTTTTAGATGCTCATCCGGAAGTCATTGTTGAAAAAAAGGAAAAATCACCTGACGAAGATAAATCATTGGCAGATGCCAAAGCACTCATTCCCACATTGGATGATTTTTTCAAAAAACATCCACTAATCAAACCGGATACATTTCTTGGTGATGCTGCTTTTGATTCTATTTCCATTTACAAATATCTTTTGGAAGATACCGGTTTCAAAAGAGCATATATTCCTTTGAAAAATAAACTTTTCATTCCTGATACTGACTACAAGACAGATGCCAATGGAATTCCTTGTTGTCCTAACGATCCGTCCCTTCCCATGAAAAGAGAAGGAAGTAAATCACATCTTCGTTGTGGTGTACCAACGATGAAATTTGTCTGTCCAAAAATGAAATGGGTATGGGACAAAGAACGTAAGCGTTCTTACCGCAAATGTGAATGCGAAAATCCTTGTACAACCTCGTCCTGTGGACGAATGATTTATGTTTATCCAGAGCAAAATTTACGTGCTTATCCTGGCACCACGCGTGGTAATGAAGAATGGGATGCAACATACAAAATCCGTGTAAATGTTGAAAAATCCATCAATCACATCAAAGACAGTTTTTGCCTGGCAAATCGAAAAACACAAAACGCTAAAACATTACATTCTGATTTGCTTATTGCAGGAATTGCCCAGCTAATAACAGTTATACTAGCAGATAAAATCCATCACCACGAATACATCCGAAGTCTGAAACCTTTAATTGCATAGGACTTACCAGTTTAAAAGCCGTTTTTTTGTATGGCTTATTAAAGTGCGCCTAAAATTGAAGTAATTGTATCTTGCTGTAAATAATTGTAATTTATCCCATTTTCATGGTCGAATCATCTCATTTTAGATGTTAGTTTCGCAATTACCTATTT
>JAFQAU010000185.1 GCA_017399885.1 Lachnospiraceae bacterium | reverse complement strand
TCATGAGGGACTTGCTCCACTTTGTGTGCCAGATGCGTGTTGCATGCCTTTTGCAACAATATTCCTTACGCATCTACTCTGTACGCTATTTTACTAAAACTCGTACCTCAT
Organism: Lachnospiraceae bacterium; assembly: GCA_017399885.1. Lineage (GTDB taxonomy): Bacteria > Bacillota > Clostridia > Lachnospirales > Lachnospiraceae > CAG-411. Next base: position 13,278 of record JAFQAU010000185.1, on the reverse strand, counting down.
TAAGTAAAATATGTGTGTGCACATCCTCGCGGACGTTTTGCTTTATAGGACGAACTTTCCTATAAAGCAAAAAAGAGCCTCACAATAACGTATTTTTCGTTACTGTGACAGCTCTCATCTTTAAAATACATTTTTCACTTTTCAAAATAAGCTATACACCCCGTATAGAAACGTGGATGCTATGGTAAAATGCTTATCCATATAGGTGTTTTGCCCCTTAATTTTATACATTAAATCGGAACAAGATTACGTCTCCATCCTGTACCACATATTCTTTTCCTTCAGAACGAACCAGACCTTTTTCTTTTGCAGCATTCATGGATCCACACTCAACTAGGTGGTCATAGCTTACTGTTTCTGCACGAATAAATCCTCGCTCAAAATCAGTATGAATCTTTCCTGCTGCCTGTGGAGCTTTCATACCTCTTGTAATCGTCCATGCACGACACTCTACCTCACCTGCTGTAATATAACTAATCAATCCCAACAAATGATAGCTAGCACGAATTAGCTTTTCTAAACCAGATTCTTTTAAACCTAATTCTTGTAAAAATTCCTTCTTCTCATCTTCTTCAAGTTCTGCGATTTCCTGTTCAATCTGTGCACAAATCACAAATACTTCTGAATTCTCAGATGCTGCATATTCTCTTACTCTCTTTACATTTTCGTTATTTTCACCATCATCTGCCAAATCATCTTCTGTTACATTTGCAGCATAGATTACCGGTTTGATAGTAAGAAGATTAAAACTCTTTACCAATTCTTCTTCCTCTTCATTTTGCACTTCAAAACTCTTTGCCATTTTCCCTGCTTCTAAGTGTGCTTTCAAACGATCTACCAAAGCAAATTCTTTTGCAAGTGTCTTATCACTTCTAGCACCCTTTCCAAGCTTGGTAAGTCTTCTCTCTAACATTTCCACATCGGAGAAAATAAGTTCCAAGTTGATCGTTTCAATATCACGCAATGGATCAATAGAACCATCTACATGAACAATATTGCTATCCTCAAAACAACGAACTACATGCACAATTGCATCGGTCTCACGAATATTTGCTAAAAACTGATTTCCAAGACCTTCGCCTTTAGAAGCACCTTTTACAAGCCCTGCAATATCCACAAATTCAATTACTGCAGGTATTATTTTTTTTGAATGGTACATTTCGCTCAATACATGCAATCTTTCATCCGGCACAGTTACTACACCCACATTGGGATCAATGGTACAGAATGGATAGTTTGCCGACTCTGCACCTGCTTTTGTTAGTGAGTTAAATAATGTACTTTTCCCAACGTTTGGTAATCCAACGATTCCTAATTTCATATCTATTATCACCTATCCGAAAATGCCCTTGCTTTAGGCACCTTCGCCTTTCTCATGTATTCTTACTAGATAATTTTGCAAACAGCCTACTTATTGATACAAGCAAAAATATCCTTAAATGCCTTCACATTTTCAGTAGCATCTCCACCAAAAACAGCTGTTCCTGCTACTAAAATATTTGCTCCTGCCTCCAAAATTTCTTTGGCATTTGTATGCTTTACTCCTCCGTCCACCTGTATATCTATAGTAAGCTTCTTTTCATCAATCATGCGTTTTAATTGTCTGATTTTCTCTAGAGAATATGGAATGAAGGACTGCCCTCCAAAGCCCGGATTGACACTCATTATCAACACCATATCTATCTTTTCTAACACATATTCTATTGCCGACAATGGCGTAGCAGGATTTAATGCAACTCCGGCTTTTAGTCCCATTTCTTTAATTGCTGATATGGTTCGATCTAAATGTTTACAAGCCTCAACATGCACCGTAATCAAATCAGCCCCTGCCTCTTTAAAATCCTGTAAATATCTGTCTGGTGCCTCAATCATCAAATGTACATCAAAAACACATTTTGACTGCTTGCGAATGCTCTTCATAATGGGCATTCCAAAAGAAATACTTGGAACAAACATTCCATCCATGACATCAATGTGAATATATTCCGCTCCTGCGTTTTCGATCTTCTCTATTTCTTCTCCAAGTTTTGCAAAATCAGCGGATAAAATAGATGGTGCTAACTTATACATATTTTTTCCTCTTTTCCTTTATTTCTTCGTAATAAATCTTATAGTTTTCATATCGACTAGAAGAAATTTCTCCTTCTTTTAATGCCTCTTTCACTCCACAATCCGGCTCCATTATATGCATACACCCTTGGAACCTGCATTTATCCCGGTATTTATCAAATTCCGGAAAAAATAACTCTAATTGTTCTTTTTCCAAATTAGTTACGTATAACGAGGTAAAGCCAGGTGTATCCATGATAAAGGTTTCACCTTCTAGCTGAAACAATTCTGAATGTCTTGTGGTATGCTTACCCCTTTCTATCTTTCTGCTAATCTGCCCTACTTCCATGTTTGCTTCCGGCTTTAAATAATTTATAATGGAAGATTTTCCTACGCCTGAAGGGCCTGCAAGAACCGCAGTCTTTCCTTTTAACTGCTCTTGTAATTCTTCTAATCCTGTATTTTCTTTTACACTGGTAAATATCACCTTATAACCACATGTTCTGTATATGCTTTCATAGAAATCCTTTTCTTCCTGTGATACCAAATCGCACTTATTAAAACAGATAACAGTTTCTATTCCATTTTGCTCCATGGTAATTAAAAACCGGTCTAAAAGATTTAGATTTGGTTTAGGCTTGGCAATTGCAAAAATTACTACAGCCTGATCCACATTGGCAACAGCCGGTCGTATTAGTTCATTCTCTCGTTCATAGAGGGATATTATGTTTCCAATTTTCTTTTCTTCATCTATGACTGTTATTTCTACATTGTCCCCAACAAGTGGTTTTATTTTTTGATATCGGAATGCCCCCTTTGCTTTACATTCATACAAACTACCATCGTTTGTATGAATGTAATAAAAACCGGCAATTCCTTTAATAATCTTCCCCCTCATTATTCTGCTACCTGCTGGAATGTAATGGTATATGGACCACCTACAAGCTCTCCATCTAAATACATATATACCTCACCTGCTGAACTACTATATCCCTCAACCTCTATGGTTGGTAGTGGGAAGTCTCCTAAGCTATGACTTTCTTCATATATGGTCTTGCTTTTTCCATCTTGTTTCAATATTAACTTAATTACACCAGTCTCGTCCTCTGTAGTAAACGGATTATCTGAAATACCAATACTACCTTCATAACGATAAGACGGTTCCTTACCTAAGCTTATTGTTACCTCCACTGTAGTTCCCGCTTCTACTTTTGTTCCATCTGTATAACTTTGGCTAATTACCTTATTCTTCTCCACTGTGTCATCATAGGAATAACTTACTGAATCAGAAATTTTTAGTCCTACATTTGATAATTTTTTCTGTGCCTGTGTTAGGGTACAATTTTTCAAATCAGGTACGGTAACACTGGTATCCTCTGGTCCCATACTAATATATATAGTAACAGTATCCCCCTTTGGTACAGAGGTTCCTGCCTCCGGATTGGTGCCAATTACTTTTCCATTCTCTACTGTATCACTATATTGGCTCTCCTGTACAACCAGATATCCTGCTTTTTGCAAGGTTGTGGAAGCATCATTTGCACTTTTTCCTTTTACATCTGGTACTGGATAATTCTGCACACCAGAGCTTACTACTAAATTGATTGTCATACCATCTGTAATGATTGTATCTGGTTCCAAGTCCTGACTAATAATAACACCGGCTTCCACCTGATCTGACTCTTCTTCTTCCACCATAACAGCCAAACCTAGGGTTTCTAACTGTTCTCGTACATCCACAAGCTTTAAATCCTCAACATTTGGTACTTTATTTTGTATTTCCAATGTAGGTTCTACTGTTACTGTAGGACTTGGACTAACTGCAATGGTTTCTACCGGTGTACTTCCACCAAATATACCACTTGATTTGATTACTATAAATATTATGATAAATACTATAATAACAGCAGCCAATATTCCACCTACACTCATAAGCTTTTCCAGCATAGGATTCACATCTTCTTCGTAATCTTCTTCCTCATCCACTATCTGTTCCTGCGTTTTTATTGTATTTGTTCTAGGTGCTTCACTCTGATTGTTGTATGACGGTTCTTCATACAATTTTTCCCCTACCGCTGCAGTACTTACTGCACTTTTAATTTTTCTTAAATCATCATCAGTAAAGTTAATGGTAGGTGAATCATCTATAGTCTGATTAGTACGAATCTGAATATATGCACCATCTGGATTTGACAGAGATTTCTTTAGATCCGTAATTAAATCAGATGCTGATAGATATCGAAATTCCGGTTTCTTCTGCATACATTTTTGTACGATTCTATCCAAACTGATTGGGATACTTGGGTCTAAATCTCTAAGTGGCGTAGGATCATCCTGTAAGTGACATAATGCCACAGATACAGTATTGTCTCCAATAAATGGAACACGTCCTGTAAGCATCTCATACAAAGTCACACCAAGTGAATAAATATCACTTTTTTCATCACTAAAGCCGCCTCTTGCCTGTTCCGGAGACAAATAATGGACAGATCCCATAGCGTTAGAGGTTATGGTATCAGAGGTAACTGCTTTCGCAATTCCAAAATCTGTTACCTTCACTTTACCTTCTCTTGAGATAATTATATTTTGTGGTTTTATATCACGATGTACAATATGATTACTATGAGCGGCTTCCATTCCCTGTGCGATCTGAACAGAAATTCCCACAGCTTCCTTCACATCTAGTTTGCCCTTTCTCTCTATAAAGCTTTTTAAAGTAATTCCTTCTACAAGCTCCATAACAATGTAGTACATGCCATTTTCTTCCCCAACATCATATACATTAACGATATTAGGATGAGATAATCCTGCTGCTGACTGGGCTTCCGCTCGAAATTTCTCTACAAATTTCTTATCATCACTAAACTCTGCTTTTAATATTTTTATAGCTACAAAACGATTTAAACGATGACATTTCGCCTTATAAACATCTGCCATGCCACCTGTTCCAACCTTATCTATAATTTCATATCGGTCACTAATAAATACTCCAGGTCGTATTATCATATTTATCCTCCTTATCCTTCCATCCTTTGCAATTTCTTTGTACTCTCCCCTATATCTGTATTAAAACTAATCCAATATTATCTTTTCCACCGTTGGCATTTGCCATCCTTATGAGTTCTTTTCCTATTCTGTCAACCTTCTCATAACTTTTAACTACTTCGAATATTTCTTCGTCCTCTATCATATTAGACAAACCGTCGGTACACATCAAAAATATGTCACCTGCTTCTACAGATACTTCAAAAAAATCTATCTGCACCATGGAACTTATTCCAATTGCACGAGTAATCACATTTTTATTCGGATGCAATCTCGCTTCTTTTCTATCAATATCTCCATGTCGGATCATCTCCTCCACCAAGGAGTGATCTTCCGTGATCTGACTTATGCTGTTGTTTATTTTATAAAGTCGGGAATCCCCTACATTGGCAATATACATTTCATTACCCAAAACGGTTGCTGCCACAATAGTTGTTCCCATCCCCTGTAATGCTTCATTTTCTGCCGATGCTTGGTATACTGAAGCATTGGCTTTTTGAATTCCCTGTTCTAGTATACTAACCGGAGACTGTAGATTACTTGTTTCTACCATGGAGATTAATGAGTCCACACAACATTTTGACGCAAAATCCCCTGCTCTATGACCTCCCATTCCATCAGCCACAATAAACAAGTTACTTAGCCTTCCTATAGGGTTTTCACAACAGAAAACATAATCCTGATTCATCTTTCTTACCATACCTACATCAGTTATGGAAAATGTCTTCATGTCCTTTCTCCCCTTTCTTATCCATATAACTCTTCCTTAGTTGTCCACAGGCAGCATCTATATCTCTGCCCATCTCCCTTCTTATAGTAACATTTATCCCAAATTTTTCAAGAGTCAATTTAAATTCCTGAATATATGCCAAATCCGAGTCCTTATAGTTTCTTTCTTTAATTGGATTAACAGGTATCAGATTTACATGGCAGTTTTTTCCACGCAATAATCCAGCTAGTTGTATTGCATATTCCCTACTATCATTTTCATTTTTTACAAGGCTATATTCAAAGCTGATTCGCCTGCCGGTTGCTTTGTAATACGTATCACAGGCCTCTAATATTTCTTTTATCGTGTACTTATTGGCAATAGGCATTAATTTTTTTCTCGCAGCATCATTTGGTGCGTGTAAGGATATAGCCAATGTAATTTGTAATTTCTCTTGGGCCAACTGATGAATTTTCTCAACGATACCACAGGTTGAAACGGTAATGTTTCTTTGGCTGAGATTATAACCTTGCTCATCTGTTAGCATTTTTATAAATTTGACTAAATTTTCATAATTATCAAAAGGTTCTCCGGTTCCCATTACTACTACATTAGAAACCCTTTCTCCGGAAATATTCATAATTGCATAAATTTGCCCCAACATCTCTGAAACAGTTAGATTTCTCTCTAAACCACCTAAAGTTGACGCACAAAAATTACACCCCATACGACAACCTACCTGTGAGGAAATACATACACTGTTTCCATGCTTATATTTCATAAGTACACTCTCAATTACTTTCCCGTCTTCTAGGGCAAATAAAAACTTTGTAGTAGACCCATCTTTTGATGTGAGCTTATCCACCATTTCCGTTTTTGCAATGTAAAAATTTTCCTTCATTTTTTCTTGCAAGGCTTTTGATATATTAGTCATTTCTTCAAAACTTTCTACTGATTTCTGATGTAACCACTGATATATCTGCTTTCCACGAAAAGACTTTTCACCTAATTGTTCCATAGCTTTCATAAGTTCTTCGTAATTCAAAGATTTTATATCTATTCGTTCCATAAATAGCTCTTTCCCAAAAGCCAAAATGTTTTTGTTCATATATTCTGGCACTTTATAAATGCCCTTGGCCAAACTGTTTATCATGCAATACTGGATTTTCGCACAAGCTTGTTCCCTTTTGCACAGAGCAATGAATACTCTGTACGAATACCAAGAAAATTTTTATTTCTTTCGAAATCTTGCCAGAAAAAATCCATCTGTATCAACCAAACCAGGAATTAACTGTAAATACCCTTTTTGTGTGGTTTCATTCCAAAGCTTTGGGGAAATATAAGGTTCTAAGCTTTCCAATTCAAATCCATATTCCTTTGCAAACCATTCTATATTATCTTCGTTTTCCTTTTTATTTACTGTACAAGTGCTATATATAAGTACTCCTTTTTCTTTCACATATGCCTGTACTACTGACAAAATTTCTCTTTGTAATTTTACTAAATCTTCAATGCTTTCTTTTGTTACTTTGTACTTAATATCATTTTTCTTTCCAATTACACCAAGTCCTGAACAAGGCAAGTCCGCAATTACAATATCCGCTGTACCAACACTTTCCTCATCCAGTTCTCGCGCGTCAAAAACTTTTGCGTCTATATTTTCCATTCCAAGACGCTCAATATTCTCTTTTATTCGTAATACTTTATTTCCCGTCAAATCTCTTGCACTAACATAGCCGGTTTTTCTCAAAAGCTGTGCTGCATGAAGACTTTTTCCTCCCGGAGCACTGCACACATCTATTATTTTATCTCCATTTTTGATTCCTGCCGAAAGTGCAACCAACATGGAACTCTCATCCTGCACCGTAAACCATCCATCCTTAAATGGTTGTAAATCACTTAGATAGTTATACGAGGAAATTCCTAAGGCTTCCTCTACATATTTACCGGATTCTACCTTTACCTGAAGCCCTTCTAAAACATTTTTTAATTCTTCTACTGTAGTTTTTTCTGTATTACATCGAATACTGGTAAAACGCTCTTTCATGCTTGCCAATAGCATTTTCTCTGTAATTTCCATCCCATACTCTTTAATCCACATTTCTACAATCCAATTTGGTATGGAATATGTAATGCTAAGATAGGAAACCGGATCTTTTTTAGAATCCGGATATGCTATCTTATCTATATTTCTATCTATATTTCTAAGTATGCCATTTACAAAACCAGCCAATCCCAAAAACCCTTTTTTTCTGGCAATTTTCACTGACTCATTACAAGCGGCACTGCTTGGAACATTGGACATATACTTAATCTGGTACACACCCATTCGTAAAATATTTCGGATTATAGGTTTCATCTTATTTGTTTTTACCTTTGAATATTGGTTGATAATATAATCAAGCTCTATTACCCGTTCTATGGTCCCTTCACATAATCTGGATAAAAAAGCCCTTTCCTGTTTCTCTAAATACTGATATATCTTTAGCACTTCCGAAAGAACCCTGCTACTATATTCACCATCTTCTAAAACCTTCAACAATATTTGTAATGCCAACTCTCTTATATTTACCACCTGGGACTTAGTCATCTCTATTATTTCCTCCAAATAAAATAACCAATCTTACTAACTGAAGTATCATTGCTGCAGCGGATGCCACATAAGTAAGTGCTGCGGCTGATAATACTTTCCTTGCTTTTCCTGCTTCCTCACTAGATAAAATTCCTGAATTCCTTAATATCTTAAGCGCTCTGCTTGAAGCATTAAATTCCACCGGCAAGGTTACCAAACTAAACAATACAGCTGCCGAGAATAAAATAATACCTAAGGTGATTAAGGTTTGGTTCCAGCTAAAAAATACGCCTAACAAAATCATTGGCCATGATATAGTTGAACATATATTAACTACTGGTACCATTGCTTTTCTTATTTTTATAGGCACATATCCTTTGGCATGCTGAATTGCATGACCACATTCATGAGCTGCTACTCCAATGGCTGCCACAGAGCTTTCCCCGTAAACAGAATCTGACAAACTAAGCACTCTCTTTCCTGGATTATAATTATCCGTTAAATTACCTGAAATATGTGTTACAACCACATCATGAATCCCTGCCTGTTTTAAAATCATTTCAGCCACCTGTGCTCCTGTATATCTGGACGTACTATAAACCTTTGTGTATTTTCGGAATGTGCTGTTCACTTTCCAAGAAGCCACCATAGTAAGAAGTACTCCTATAACTACAAGTATATAGGTCGGATCAAAATAATATCCAATATACAACATGTGTTTCACCAATCCCTTCCCATTCAATTTCTGTTATACTCTCTCTTACGGTCAGCGCTCTAAAGGACTACCTTTGTGTCATAGTAAATGCGCCCACCCACCTGAACTGTTACAAAAACATACTCTACGCATGTTTTCCGAATCACTATATCTTTTTCCTACTTTTTTAATATGGTTCCCTTTGTAACCTGATAGCCACGTAAAAAAGAACCTGTGTCCATTCGTTTTTTCCCCTCTAATTGTACTTCCTTAAGTTGCAAAATTCCATTTCCGGTCTTTACCATAATATCCTCTTTGGTTACCTCAACAATTTCACCAAATTCTCCTTCTGCTTCTTTATTCAGTACTTTTGCCGACCATATCTTTAATGTTTTTCCATCTAGCCCGGTAAATGCACTTGGCCATGGATTTAATCCACGAATCAAGCGTTCTATTTCTATGGCAGGTTTTGAAAAGTCGATCAATCCTAAATTTTTGTCTAACATTTTTACATAATTGGATTCTTCATCCTTTTGCTTTGTTCTTACCAATTTTCCTTCTTCTGCATCCTTTAAAGTCTCTATTAACAACTGTGCACCTGCTATGGCAAGTTTATCATGAAGACTTCCACCTGTCTCGTTTTCTGACAAGGGAACTACCGTTTTCTTTAGCATATCACCTGTGTCTATGCCATCATCCATAAACATGGTAGTAACCCCACTTTCTTTCTCACCATCTATGACAACCCACTGAATCGGTGCAGAACCACGATATTTAGGTAATAAGGAAGCATGTACATTAATACATCCACAAGAAGGAATTTCTAAGATTTCTTTTGATAAAATCTGTCCAAATGCCACTACCACGATTACATCCGGTTGCATATTTCTTAATTCTTCTACAAATGCTTCGTCTCTCACACGAATTGGCTGATAGACCGGAATATTATGTGCAACTGCAACCTCCTTTACCGGTGTAAATTGCATTGCTTTTCCTCTTCCTTTGGGTTTATCAGGTTGTGTTACCACTCCAACCACTTGATGCTTTGACGCAATTAATGCCTCCAATGTTCCAACTGCGAAATCCGGAGTTCCCATAAATACCACTCTCATATTTTTTCACCATCCTGCTAAAAAAATTCATTAAATTGTAACAACACAGCCAAAGGCTGACCTGTTACTTTTCCTTTTACTCTTCTTCCATCATTGCTTGCAATTCTTCATTACGAATTAAATCGCCTTCTACTTTTTCCACATATAAGTGCCCATCTAAATGATCGATTTCATGGCACAAACAACGAGCCAATAATTCTTCTCCCTCAATTATAAATTCTTCCATATTAATATCCAATGCCTTTACTTTTGCATAATTTGGTCTTGTTACAAGTCCTGATTTTCCTGGAACACTTAAACAACCTTCATACCCTGTTTGTTCACCGGAGGTTTCCAAAATCTCCGGATTAATTAAAATAATTGGTTCCGGTTCTTCACTTGGTGAAACATCAATCACTACGATTCTCTTTAACACGCCTACCTGTGGAGCCGCCAAACCTACACCCTGGGACTCATACATGGTTTCTATCATATCTTCAATTAAGGTCAATGTTCTGTCTGTCATTTGTGTCACTTCTTTTGATCTCTTACCCAAAATGTCATCTCCTATTTCTCGTATGTTTCTTAATGCCATATCTACACCTTACCTTTCTTTTAATATCCTGTTATAGGATCTACATCAAAGTATACATTTATCTGCTTAAAATGACTAGAAAATTGTATATAACTTTCTAAATGCTTTTTTATTAAATCTAACAATTCTAATTCCGGCTGTTTTATATATATCACTTTCCGATATTTATCCTTTATCCAATAGCGATATGCGTTTACCGGACCAATTACATTTTCTTTTAGTTGCTCCTTTGCAACTCCTGCTAACAGCATTGCTGCCCTTTCTAATTTGTCCTCATCAGGAGAAACTACTAATATTCCCAACAAATGTCCCAAAGGAGGATACCTAAGCAATTCTCGAAATTGAATTTCCTGCTCATAAAATTTTTCATAATTTTGTTCTTTTACAGCTTGGATGCTATAATGCCCTGGGTTGTAGGTTTGTATAATTGCTTCTCCTAATATATTTCTTCTTCCTGCCCTTCCTGCAACCTGACATAGTAGCTGAAAGGTTCGCTCTGCACTTCGAAAATCATTGGCATATAAAGACAAATCTGCTGCCAAGGCCCCTACCAAGGTTACATTTTTAAAATCATGACCCTTTGCTATCATTTGTGTGCCTATTAAAATATCTGCTTCCTGTCTATCAAAAGCCTGTAAAATAGATGCATAGGAACCTTTTCTTCCCGTAGTATCCTTATCCATTCGAAGTATTTTAGCTTGTGGAAATTCATTTTTTGCCAATTCTTCTATCTTCTCTGTTCCCGTTCCAAAGCTGGCAATATATTTGGAACTACAACTAGGACAAAGCTGTGGCTTTACTGTCTCATGTCCACAATAATGACAGACTAATTTTCCATTATTATGCTCCGTTAAAGACACTTGACAATGTGGACATTCTAACACAAGCCCGCATTGCCTGCAAGAAATAAAGCCCGCATATCCTCTTCTATTTAAAAATAATAATATCTGCTCTTTTCTCTCTAGACGTTCTTTTATTTTTTCCTTTAATTCTCTACTAAATATAGAGAAATTTCTAGCCTTTAATTCTTCTCTTAAGTCTACAACACAAATAGATGGTTGGCAACTTTCCTGTACCCGCTCCGGCAAGCTTAATAATTCATATTCTCCTTCTTTTGCTTTAAAATAGCTTTCCACAGAAGGAGTGGCGGAACCTAAAACAACTGTTGCACCACACATTTTAGCCCATTCTATGGCTACCTCTCTTGCATGATATTTTGGTGGTAATTCGCTCTTATAGCTAGGTTCATGTTCCTCATCTACAACAATCAAGCCTAAATTGGGAAAAGGGGAAAATAAAGCTGACCTTGGCCCTATCATTACATCAATTTTACCTTCCTTTGCCCGCTCATACTGGTCATACTTTTCTCCTTCTGAAAGTTTTGAGTGTAACACCGAAACCCTGTCCCCAAAACGTTCGTAAAAGCGTTGCATCATAGCTACAGTTAGGGAAATCTCCGGTATTAACACGATTGCCTGTTTCCCTTTTTTTGCAACTCTCTCTATAAGCTCTAAATAAACCTGCGTTTTACCACTACCAGTTACCCCATGGAGAAGATAAACTTTTCTAAGCTTTAACTCATAATCTGACCATATAGCTTCTACAGCATCTTGTTGCCACTGATTCATTACAATTTTATTTTCTATTTGAATTGTTTCCTTAATTGGATTTCTATATTTTCTTTCTGTAGAAATTCCAATAATTCCAAGCTCCAAAAATTTTTTAATAGCGTCCCTGCTTATGTTCCAATCGTTCACAGCTTCCTGATACAATATGGTATCACATTCTTCCAAAAGGGAAATCAAGCGTAATCTTGCATGATAATGCTTTCTCTCACATTCTTGTGCATACAAAAAAAGCTTTTCTCTATCTACCAGCAAATGTAAATATTTTTCCTGCTTTTCCTTCACTCCTTTTTTTACCGGAAGAACCACTCGCAGGGCATCATTCATGGTAGCACCATAACGTTTTCGAATCCATGCAGCCAACTGGATAAACTGACTCTCTATTACGGTATCAGTGGTAAGCACACGAAGAATATCCTTTATCTTCTCCGGTGGAAATTCCGGTGTTTCTGTAAGTCCAAGAATAAATCCTTTTCTTTCACGGTTTCCCGCACCAAAAGGAATGACAACCTGTGCTCCTATGACAGCATAAGGCTCCCATTCCTTTGGTATGGCATATTCGTATGTCTTATCCAGATTCTCATGTGAGATATTCACAATGACTTTAGCATACTGCATGTATCTTCTCCGTTCTTAACTATTGCGTTATAAGTCCATTCTAAATCCTAAAAAAAATTTCTATGAACCTTACAACCCACATTATTCGTTATGTGGACAACCCTCCAAGGGATTGCCCTTACCTTAATGTTTTTCTTTTCTACATACTTTGTAACGCTGTTACTACATCTTCCATATGCATGCCTCTAGAACCTTTTACCAGAATTCCATCTCCTTTTGATGCCATCTCTTTCAAATAGATTATGGCTTGCCCCTTTTCCGTAAAATACTTTGTACAAAT